>DAISKN010000591.1:0-4660 GCA_036820975.1 Acidobacteriota bacterium
TCATTGGTCTCCATAATCAGCTCCTGTTTCCCGCAATCTCCCGCCGCGCGAGCAACTGGGGCTCGCCGATCTCGAAGTCACCGTCGAGCTGTCCGCCCTCTTCCACGCTCAGCTTCCTCGCGCGGAAGCTCCCCGACGCGCGACCCGGGCCCAGCAGGCGGAGAATCTCCGCTTTCACGTCGCCCTTGAACCTGCCGCCGATCTCCACCTGGCTCGCCTCGACCTTGGCATCCACGTCCGAGCCTTCCATCATCCGCACGACGCCCGTCGCCTTCAGGTCGCCACGAAAGCGTCCTTCCAGCGTGATGTTGATTCCTTCGAGCCGTCCGTCGAGGCTCGCCTTGGCTGCAATGACCGTATTCTGATCGTTCGCCACGGATAGAAACTCCTAACGGAAATCCGAGACTGTTAGAACTGGAATGTTGCTCGAGGGCACTGGAAACGAGCCGCCGAGAAGATCGACGGCCTATGACTATGAATATACCGCCTGGAACGGAGAAGCGCTAGCCCTCGAATTGCGCGGGCGGGAGGAGCTCTCTGACGGGATATCACCCGGCGGGGGGCGCGGGCTGGTCGAGACTCCCGGTCTCGATGAGCGTCTCCACGTCGTCGGCGAGCTCGTCGCCCAGCATGCCGAAGTAACGCTTCACCACGCGTCCGTCGCGATCGATGAGGTACTTGGTGGGATAGCCCAGAAAGGGGCCGAAAGACTCCTTGGTCCCTTCTACGCCCAGGACCTGCGGATAGCCGATCTTCTTCTCCGCGATGAACGCCTGGATCTCCTCGGGCTCTCCCGATTCGAGAACCACGCCCAGCATGAGGAAATCCTCGGGACCGAACTTTTCCGAGAGCGCCTGAAGGTGCGGGAGCTCCTTGATGCAGGGGGCGCACCAGGTCGCCCAGAGGTCCACCAGCACCACTTTGCCTCTCTGCTCCGCGAGTGCCACGGTGCCGCTCCCGTCGACCCGGGTGAGGATCAGATCGGGCGCCGGCTTCAGCTCCTTCGCGTCCCCGCCTCCGGCGCTCTTGCTTCCCGCCTCCGGGGGGGCGTTGCAGGAGAGGGAAAGGATCACCGAGAGGAGCGCTGCGATCGCTGGGACCTTCATCTCGCCTCCGACCCGCGCGGCTCGAAAGACTATTGCTGCAGCGTGCGCACGTGGTGGACCACCTGCCAACGCTCGGTTTCCGAGAGCTTACGGTTCATCGGAGGCATGGGACGCTTGCCGGTCGAGACCTTGTAGAAAATCTCGCCGTCGGTCATCCGGGCTTTGGTTCCCGCGGTCGTCATGTCCGGGGGCGCGGGCTTCATGAACTTCGTCGCCGGACCGTCGCCCTTGCCGGTCTCCCCATGACACATGAGGCAGTGCTTCTTGAAGAGTTCGGCCCCCGCGGCGAGGGCCTCGGGCGTCCCCTCGACGGGATTCGGGACCGCTTTCGCCTCCGCCGGAACCTCCCAGACGGAGCCGCCCTCGGGCTGGGCTTCCTGCGCCTGTAACGCGAGCCCGGTGAGACTCGCGACCAAAACCACCGCGACGAAACCGATTCGCATGGCCTTTCGTGACCTCCTGAACGCAACCAATACTAGCACGGGGAAAGAGCCGTCAACGCGCCTGGGGAGTCTCCTCGACTTCCCAGATCGAGACCATGGGGAAAAGCTTGGCGAAGATCACGTACGCGAGGACGAAGGCTGCGATCTCCGCAAGGAAGATGGAGATCTCGACCGCCCGGGGGGTATAGATTCCGCGATCCCACATCTGGGCCGACCGCGGATAGGAGGCGGCGCCGATCACGATGACGAACCGCTCGAGCCACATTCCGATGAGCACCGCGACGGAGGCGAGCGTCGCTCCGAGCGGGGTCCGGAACTTCCGGAACGGGAGGATCGTCATGGGCACGACGAAGCAGCAGACGACCATCGTCCAGAAATAGGGAGCGAAGTCGCCGGTGAGGCGGCTGTTCAGCACCGCCATTTCCGCGTGCTCGTGGCCGTACCATGCGGTCAGGTGCTCGGCGAACGTGAAATAGGCCCAGAGGCAGGACATGGTGATGAGGAGAAGGGAAAGGTTCGAAAAGCCCGTCGGGGTGAAGAACTCCTCGAAATGAAAGGCCTTCCGCAGAATGGTCATGGCCACGATGAGAGCTGCGATGCCGCTGAAGATCGCGCCCACCACGAAGTACGGTCCGAAGATTGGACTGTGCCACATGGGGACGAGGGTCATGGCGAGGGTCCACGAGACCACGGTGTGAACCGAGACGGCGATGGGGATGATCGCGACCGCCATGACGGCGATCGCTTTCTCGAGGAGCGCGTGCTGCTTCTCGCTTCCAGTCCATCCGAGGGCGAGGAGGCGATTGATGCGGCGGAAACGCGGCAACCGATCGCGGAGGAGAGCGATGTCGGGGATAAGCGGCAGATAGAGATAGACGATGCTCCCGGTGAGGTAGAGGGTGATGGCGGTGACGTCCCAGATCAGGGGGGAGAGAAACTGCGGGTGGAGCATCGGGGTGTAGATGAGGTCCGGCCGGCCGAGATCGAAGAGGATGTTTATCGACCCCATCATCAGCGCGACGACGGTGATGACCTCGGCGACGCGGGTGATGGGCCTTCTCCACTCGGCCCCCGTAAGCCTCAGGATCGCGGAGATGAGCGTTCCCGCGTGGCTGATGCCGATGAAGAAGATGTAGTTGGTGATGTAGAAGCCCCAGTACACCGGCTGGGTCATCCCCGCCATCCACAGGCCCACCCGCAGCTGGCGCGACCAGAAGAAGAGTCCGACGGCGATGACCGCGAGGAGCGCTCCCACGACGGCGAAGAACCGCCAGGTCGTTACCAGGACCGGCTGGAGGAGCTTCTCTTCAATCCGAGGATCCCGCTGGTTCGCGGCTTCCACTCCACTCTCCTTCCGTCAAATAGGCCACCCGAGGCCCGGTGCCGAGCTCCTCGAGAGGAAGCTGCGCTCTCGGACTCCGAAAGAGCTTCGCCACCTTCGACTCCGGGTTCGAACGATCGCCGAAGGTGATCGCCTGTGTCGGGCAAGACTGGGCGCAGGCGGGCTGCACCTCGAAATCCGTGACCTCGCGGTCTTCCTCCCGGGCGCCATCCTCGACGCGGCGAATCCGCTGGATGCAGAAGGTGCACTTCTCCATGATGCCCTTCCAGCGTACGGCGACGTCGGGATTGATGGTCTGTTCGAGCGTTCCTTCCCAGTGCGGCTGCCTCCAGTTGAAGTTGCGCACGGTATAGGGACAGGCGTGGGCGCAGGCCCGGGTTCCGATACAGCGGGGATGAATCTGCGCGTTCAGCCCGTCCTCGGTCTCGTAGGTCGCCGAGACCGGGCACACCTTCACGCACGGGGCGTTGTCGCAGTGCACGCAGAGAACGGGCTTGAAGCGCATCCGCACCTCGGGGAACGTTCCTTCGAGGTAGCGCTCGACGCGGAGCCACTCGGTCACCCGGCCTCTCTCGACCGCGTCCGGGCCGGAGACGGGCACGTTGTTCTCGCCCCGGCAGGCCACGACGCAGGCCTCGCATCCCGTGCAGCGGTCGAGATCGCTCGCCATCGCCCACTCGGTCATGATGGAGTCTCCGCCTTTCTCAGCTCCACGTTTCCCGCGCTCAGGAGAAAGCCGTCCTCGGCTGCCGCCGCCTCGAGAAGGGAGTACGCGTTGACGCCCCGTCCCTCCGCGTGGCGTCCGCCCGCCGTGTGCCCCTGTCCCGCGGCGAGGGCGACGACACCGGGGACGATGCCCTGGCTCACGTGCGCCGGCGCCGTCACCGTTCCCGCGCTGGTCGCGGCCTCGACTCGATCGCCGCTTCGGATTCCGAGCTCGCGCGCGTCGGACTCGGCGATCTCGATGACGCTTCCCCAGCGAACGCCGGTCACGGGATCCGCCAGATCCTGGAGATAGGGGAGGCGCGCGCTCCTTCCGTCCCCGAAAGCCGTCGAGGGGTAGATATGGAGCGCGCGGCCCGAGGGGACCGCCTGGGCGAGCGCGGCCTCGAGAGGCTCGGTCGCGAAGCCGTAGCGACGGTCCGGGGTGGCGAAGGCGATCGGCTCCCGGGCCTCCTCGCCGACGAAACCGCCCCGCGCCAGACTCTGGTCCCATGAGCCGAGCGGAGCCCAGGATTCCCGGAGCGCCTGCTCGTATGTCTCCCAGGGGAAGGCTTCTCTCTTCTCCATGCGGTGGGCGAGCGCGATGAGCGCGTCGGGCATCGATCGCGTGTCGTGGATCGGCCGCATGAGAAGCGGGCCCGAAAGTCTCGCGTACGGCGCGAGTCCGAACGGGGGCACGGCATCCTCGAACCTCTCGAAGGACATCGATTCCGGAAGCACGAGGTCGGCCAACTGCGTGGTCTCGTCGGGAAACGAGGCGAAGCTCACGAGGAAGGACCGGGACAGCGCTTCTTCGAGGCCGAAGCCCGAAGGCAGGCTGTGAGCGGGATTGGTGTCGGAAACGAACAGCACGCGGGGAAGCGCGCTTCGCGAATCGAGCTCGGCGGCGAGCGACCGGCTGTCGTTCGCGGAGGGAAGGAACCCGGGCACGACGGCTTCCGCCCTCAGGAGGCCGCCGTCGGAGTACGCGCCGAGGAGAGCGTTCAAATGCGACACCGCGAGCGCGAGCGCGACGCCGCGCCGGGAGGCGACCGAGGCGTCTCCCG
>DAISKN010000592.1:0-4654 GCA_036820975.1 Acidobacteriota bacterium
TTCGTAGCGGAGGGCCACCATGGGATCGACCCGGCTCGCGCGCGCCGCGGGAACATATCCGGCGAGGGCCGCGGTCAGAACGAGAAGGAACGTCGCGAGCCCGATGGTCATCGGATCCCACGCGCTCAAGCCGTAGAGCTCGCTCTCCAGCAGGCGGCCCAGGAAGAACCCGGCGGGAAGCCCGATTCCGATGCCGAGAGCGGCGAGGACCGCGACCTCTCTCAGGACCATGAGGAGAACGCCTCCTCGCTGCGCACCGAGAGCGACGCGGATCCCGAGCTCCCGCGTGCGCGCGGCTACGGTGAAGCTCAGGAGGCCGTAGAGGCCGACCGCGGCCAGGAGCGTCGCAAGACCGCCGAACGCGACCGAGAGCGCCGCCACGATACGCTCGGCGAAGAGCGACTCCTCGATCTGACGGTTCATGGTCTTGAGGTCGGTGACCGGGAGGGCGGAATCGACTCTCGCGACCGCTTCCCGCATCCGAGGGGCCAACGCTTGCGGCTCGAGCGCGGCGCGCACGTAGAAGGTGACGCCGCCGAGATCCGGCGACTGCGTATACGGAAGGTAAAGGAATCGTTCCGGCTCGTCCCGGAGAGAGATCGATCGTCCGTTTCCGGCGACGCCTACGATAGCGACCTCGGTGTCGTCGCGGTTGAAGGAGAACCGGCGCCCGATCGGGTCGCCCTCCCCGAAGAAGTAGCGCGCGAAGCTCTCGTTCACCACCGCGACTCTCGGTGCCTCGAGGTCGTCGGATTCGGTGAAATCACGCCCGGACAGAAGCGGTATCCCCAGGGTCGAGAAGAACTCCGGAGCGACCCCGTTCAGGTCGGGGTTCATGTCCTCGTCTTCCTTGGACTCGTAGCCCTCGACCTTCACCGTGCTGCTGGCGTTGCTTCCCGTCATGAGCCCTACTTCGGCCAGCGAGACGGAGCGGACGCCGGGCTCGGCGGCAATCTCCTCTCGGATCCGGGAGACGACCTCCATCCGGCGTGCGAGATCGTAGCCGTTGAGGGAGGGATCCACGGAGAACGCGAGAATCCGATCGGGCACGAACCCCGGGTCGAGGGCGGCGAGGTTCGAAAGGCTGCGGACGAAGAGGCCGGCTCCGATGAGAAGAAGGAGGGAGAGCGCCACCTGGGCCACGACCAGTCCCCGCCGGAACCGGCCCGAGGAGCGCGACGCGAGCGTCCCCGCCTCGTTCTTGAGCGTGGGAGCCACGTCTGGACGGGTGGCCGAAAGCGCGGGCACCGCTCCGAAAACGAGTCCCGTCGCGAGCGACACGAGGAAGGTGAAGAGCGCGACCCGGAGATCGGGCTCGGCGGCGAACACCCGGGGCGCGTTCTCGTAGGGAAGGCTTCGGAGAAGAGCGTCTCCGGTCCAGATGGCGAAGATCGTGCCCAGCGCTCCTCCGGCGAGCGCCAGGAGGACGCTCTCGACGAGAAGCTGGCGGACGAGTCGAATCCGGCTCGCCCCGAGCGCCACACGGAGGGCGATCTCCCTGCGGCGCCAGGACGCCCGCGCGAGTAAAAGGTTCGCCACGTTGGCGCAGGCGATGAGAAGGACGAGCCCGACCATACCCATCAGCACCAGGAGCGGCGTCCTCGACTGATGCCGCAAACCCGAGACCCCTCGGCCGCCCTCGAGGAGGACGAGCTCTTTCGAGGCGAAGCGCTCGCGGAAGCTTTCCGAGTTGCTCGTGACGCGCTTCAGGTCCTCCTGGAGGAGCTGGCGATAGAGGACGTTCGCGCCGGCACGGGCTTCCGAAATCGAGATCCCGTCCCTGAGGCGGGCCATCGGAGTGAGCCAGCGCGATCGGAAGTCGTGGATGGCATCCGGCCACGTCGGAAGGACCTGCGGCTGCATCATCAAGGGAACGTAGACGTCGACCGAGTCGCCGACCTCGACGCCGTGGAACCCGCGCTCGGCGACACCCACCACCGTCATCGGGTGGCCGTTCACGACGACGCTACGTCCCACCGCCTCCGGATCGGAGGCGAAGCGCCGCTCCCAGAATCCATGGCTCAGAACGACGATGGGGTGCCCGCCGGGCTTCACGTCGTCCCCGGGCGAAAAGACCCGGCCGAGAGCTGCCCCGACGCCGAGGGTCTCGAAGAACGTCCCGGAAACCAGTTCCGCTCGGACTTTTTCGGTCACGTCACCCGCGCTCACGTGCGCCGGAGCCGCGTATCGAGCGAAAACGCCGGAGAAGACTTCGCTCCGATCGCGAAGGCCCTCGAACATCGCGTGGGAGAACGGAGTCAGAACCTCGCTGTTGTTGTGGGTCCACCCCGAGAACGAGCCGGGACCGTCGAGGACCACGAGCCTCTCGGGGTCGCGAACCGGGAGCGCGCGAACCAGGAGCTGGTCGATGAGCCCGAAGATCGCCGTATTGGCCCCGATACCGAGCGCGAGAGTCAGCACCACGACGAAGGTAAACCCCGGGCTCTTACCCAGGCTCCGCAAGGCGAAACGCAGTTCCTGAACGAAGTCCTTCATAGTACGGTGCTGTTAGCGATTCTCGTGCCAGCGCCAAAGTCCCGTATTTGGAGCGCGCGTACGGAGCCGGCGTCCGAATCCGAACAAATTCTGTTCGAAACGACGCATATATAATGTCGGGATGGCCGCCCGGGAGCTCGACACCCTGATTTTCTTCATCACCTCCCGGTGCAACTCGCTCTGCCGTACCTGCTTCTACTGGGAAGAGCTCAACTCCGGGGACGACCTCTCGTTCGAGGAGATCCGGAGGCTCTCCTCCAGCATGCCCGCCTTCCGGGAGATCTGGCTCTCGGGTGGCGAGCCGACGCTGCGGGACGAGCTGGTTTCCATCGTCGAGACGTTCTACCGGACGAACGGCGTCCGATCCATCAACTACCCCGCGAACGGAATCCTGCCGCGGAAGCTCCGCGACACCCTCGAGGGGATCTTCGCCGGCTGTCCCGAGATTCGCGTCAACCTCAACCTCGCTCTCGACGGGATCGGAGCGACGCACGACTGCATCCGTGGAGTTCCCGGGAACTACGCGAAAGCGCTCGAGAGCCTCGCACTTCTCCAGGAGCTTCGCGCCCGCGAGCCGCGGCTCCGGCTCCACGTCAACTCCGTCGTTTGCCGGGAGAATCTGTCCGAGATGCTCTCCCTCGGCGAGAAGGTGCGCGACGAGTTCGACCTCGACGGCCACTACTTTCAAATCATCCGCGGCGAGCCCATGGATCCGGCTCTTCTCGAGGTGCATCGGGACGAGCTTTCCCGGCGCTATCGGGATTTGAGGCCTTTATACCGCCACTACGGGGAGAAGCTCGGGAAGCGCAAGGGGTACCTGGCGATGGCGGGATACCTCGGGGTCCTCAACCTCTACCACGAGATCCAGGCGGCGAACTTCGAGCGGCACCATCGCTGGCCCATGCCCTGCACCGCGGGGCGGAACATCGCCGTGGTCGACGCGAACGGGGACATCCGGGCCTGCGAGCTCCGCGAGCGGCTCGGAAGCGTTCGTGACTATGATTGCGACTGGCAGCGTTTCTGGGACTCGCGCGAGCGGGCGCTCGAGCTCGAATCGATCGAGCGCGACGGTTGCTGGTGCACCCACGTGTGCTTCATCCACGCGAGCTTGAAAGCGAGCCCGAAGGCGAATCTCTACGACGTTCCCCGGGCCTTTTTGACTTCAGGAGAACCCCTCGATGACCGGAGCCACGCTACGCATCGGGCATAGCCCCGATCCCGACGACGCCTTCATGTTCTGCGCGCTCTCGAAGGGCGCCGTGCGCATCCGCGATTTCCGCATCGAGCACGCGCTCGACGACATCGAGACCCTGAACCACCGGGCGCTCGCGGGAGAGCTGGAGGTGACGGCGGTCTCGGCCCATGCCTATCTGGATCTCGCCGACAAGTACTGGATCCTGGCGACGGGAGCGAGCATGGGCGAAGGCTACGGTCCCGTGGTGATCACGAAGACCCCCATGAAGAAGGAAGACCTCCGCGGAAAGCGCATCGCCATACCGGGCGAGAAGACCACCGCCGCCCTCCTCGCGCGGATCTTCCTTCCCGAGTTCGTGCCCGTCGTCCGGCCCTTCGACAAGATCTTCGAGACCGTGGGCCGGGACGAAGCCGAGGCCGGAGTGCTCATCCACGAAGGGCAGCTCACCTACGCCCAGGAAGGCTTTCACAAGATCGAGGACTTCGGGGAGACGTGGGAGAAGGAGACCGGGCTTCCGTTGCCGCTCGGCCTCGACGTCGTGAGAAAAGACCTCGGCCGCGATCTCGCCCGGGAGATCAACGACGCTCTCCGGAAGAGCATCGAGTGGGCGTACGACAACGAGGAGGAAGCCTTGACCTACGCGCTTCAGTTCGGCCGCGGCCTGAAGAGAGAGCTCGGACGCCGCTTCGTCAAGATGTACGTCTCCGATATCACCAAGGACATGGGCGAGCCGGGCGAGAAGGCGCTGAAAGAGCTCTTCTCGCGCGCGGAGGCGGTGGGCGCGGTTCGAAAGGCGCCCCCTATCGAGCTGATTCGCTAGCAGGGTGCTGAAAAATTCATCTGCACCCTGCGCGTGCGGCCGCCTTCGCTAGAGCTTCGGCGGCCCGCCGTAGCCTCGTGCGGAGGCGGGAGCGTTCGCCTTCGCGCGAAGCGCTTCGGCGAAACCGCGCCATAGCCCGAAGG
>DAISKN010000593.1:0-4650 GCA_036820975.1 Acidobacteriota bacterium
GATGTCCTCCACGAACTGGCCGACGTTGCCCTCCTCCTCGATCATCAGGTCGGAGATGGCATCGAAGGCATGGCGGCCACGCGCGCGGCCGAGCTCCTCGAGGGTCATCCCCTCCGCGGCGCGATTTCGGTCGGAGGCGACGGTCGAGACCCGGATGCGGTCCCAGCCGACGGCTTTGACGAGGTTGTGCGGCCATCCTCCCTCGCGCCAGGGAGGCCAGCTCGGAGACATGGTCTCGATGCTGATTCGGACGCGCTCGCGCTCGCGATCGTCTTTCAGTCGTTCGATGAGCCGCGGGAGGCCGCCTTCGAGCGACCACGGCGGAAAGATCGCGAGCATCATCGTCGCCGCCACGGTGTAAGGGAACATGTCCGCCGACACCGAGATTCCCTCGGCCCGGGCCGCATCCTCCATCTCGAGAAAGCGCGCGAGCTTCGGCCAGTGGCTCCGGCCCACCGCTTCCGCGTGAGAGTGGTGCACCCGGGCTCCGGTCTCGAGGCCGATGCGGAGAATCTCGGACACGGCGTCGAGGAGCGTCTCGCTCGAGCCCCGCACGTGACAGGTGAAGATCCCCGCGCTGCGGGCGACGCGACGCGCGAGAAGCGAAAGCTCGTCCGTGGAGGTATACATGCCGGGCGGATAGATGAGCCCCGCCGAGAGTCCGAAGGCCCCGTCCTTGAGCGCGGCGTCCAGGGCGTCCGCCATGGCGCGACGCTCCTCGCCGCTGGTCTCACCGGGAGCGAGAGAACGGACGCCGAGGCGAAGAGGGCCGTGAGGGGCCAGGGTTCCCACGTTCACCGGAAGGCCGATCCGCTCGAGGTGCGAGAGGTAGCCGGCGATTCCCCTCCAGCTCCAGGCGAAGGGGGCCGGCGTCATCCAGCCGTTGATCTGCGGAAGGACCTCGGCGGCGCCGCCGAAGAGAGGCGCCGCGCCCAATCCGCAGTTGCCCACGATCTCCGTGGTGATGCCCTGCGCGATCCGGCCTTCTAGAAGAGAGAACCTGTCGTCGGAGGGCCAGGCGAGGATCAGATCGCCGTGGGAATGGAGGTCGATGAAGCCCGGAGCCACGATCTTACCCGCGGCGTCGATGACGTCTTCGGCCTCGACCTCGCCGCCGAGGCCGGCGACCTTCCCGCTTCGAATCGCGAGATCTCCCCGCAGCTCGGGGGCGCCGGTGCCGTCGAGGATGCGCCCGTTCCTGACGACGACATCGGCCTTCACTATGCCTTCAGGGCCTTCAGGGCCTTCAGGTGCTCGACGATCTTCTTTCCGTGGAAGCGTCCGTTCTCGATGAAGATCTTGTTGGTCTCGCGCCCGGCGACGACGCCGCCGGCGAGATAGATTCCGGGCACGTTCGTCTCGCAGGTCTCGGGATAGACTCTCGGCTTCCCGCTCTCGGAGTCGATCTCGATGCCCATCGACGAGAGGAAGGAGTAGTCGGGGTGGTAGCCGGTGAGAGCGAGGACGGCGTCGTTCGCGATCTCGAACCTCCCCCCGATCCTCTTTCGCAGCTCGAGCGTTCCCGGGCGAATGGCGACGACCTCGGTCTCGAGGAAGGCCTTTACTTCGCCGCGCTCGATGCGGTTCAGGATGTCCGGCCGCACCCAGTACTTGATGTGGGTCGAGAGCGCAGGCCCACGATGGATAAGGGTCACCGACACGCCGGAGCGGAAGAGCTCGAGGGCGCATTCCGCCGCGGAGTTCGCGCCGCCGACGACCGCGACTTCGAGCCCGAAGTAGGGATGCGGCTCCGTGAAGTAGTGGGAGACCTTGGGGAGGTCCTCGCCGGGGACGCCGAGCACGTTCGGGTGGTCGAAGTAGCCGCAGGCGACGACGACCTTTCGCGCCCGGACGGGCTCGGGCACTCCCACCTGCCCGCGCTCGTAGCGGGTCTCGAGCTCGAAGCCGCCCTCGACGGGCTTCACCGCGAGGACTTTCTCGTACAACCTCAGGGGGATGCGGAAGTGCTCCACCACCCGCCGGTAGTACTTGAGCGACTCGAGCCGAGTCGGCTTTTCTGCGGAACAGGTGAGGGGAAGCTCTCCGATCTCCAGGAGCTCGGGGGTGGTGAAGTACACCATGTTGATGGGGAACCGGCGTATGGAATCGACGAGGGAGCCCTTCTCCAGCACGACGTGGGACAGACCCTTCCTTCCGCACTCGATGGCGGTGGCGAGCCCGGCCGGACCGCCGCCGACGACGGCGACGTCAAGCATCACGGGGCGACCTTCTCGACTCGCACCCGCGAGAGCTCGACCCGGCCGAGGGGCGCGTCGCCGTTGGTCGGCACGGCCTCGACCGCCTTCACCACCTGCATCCCATCGACCACCCGCCCGAAGGCCGTGTACTTGTGATCGAGAGAGGTCGCGGTTCCGGTCACGATGAAAAACGACGTCGAGGCGCTGTTGGGCTCGTCTCCACGGGCCATCGAGAGGACTCCGGGCTCGTGCAGGATGTCGTTGAACTCCGGCTCCAAGGTCTTTGGGACGTACTTCAGGATGCGCTCGGACGGAGGCTCGCTGCGCGTCTCCAGAAACCCCGTCTGGACGACGAATCCGGGCACGATGCGGTGAAACGCCAGACCCTGGTAGGCGCCGATCTCGGCGAGCCTCAGGAAGTTCCTCACGTGGTTCTCCGCCTTGTCGGGATAGAGCTCGACTACGATCTCGCCGAACGAGGTCACGAGCACCGCGCGATACCGCCGCAGCTCCTCCACGGTCTCCGTCGAGAACGGAGGGATCTCCGGCGGCGGCTTGTCCCGGAGGGTGACCTTCACGATCTCCACCCTTTCGGTCGCGAGCCCCTTCTCGTCGACCGGGGTCTCCGAGATCCTCTGCGCCACCGCGATGCCTTCCTCCACCCGGGCGAAAACCGTGAACTGTCCGTCGAGGCTCGGCTGATCGGTCACGACGATGAAGAACTGCGAGCCCGCGGAGTCGGGTTTTCCCGGAATCTGGACGGCGGCGATCGCTCCCCGGGTGTGCTTCTCGTCGCTGAGCTCCCGGGCCAGCAGTCCCAGGCCTCCGGTTCCGTACCGATCCCGGGCGCCCGAATCCTTCGTCATCGGGTCGCCTCCCTGGATGATTCCGTACTTCACCACCCGGTGGAACGAGGTGCCGTCGTAGGCCCCTTCGGCGGCGAGCTTCATGAAGTAGCCCACGTGGTTCGGAGCTTTCTCCGGGAGGAGATCGATGACCATCTCGCCGAGGCTGGTCTCGATGACCGCCTGCTTGCCGCTCATATCCTCGAAAGCGAGGGGAGTGGTGAAGAGCTCCTGTAGCGCCACCAGCGAAGCGAGTGCGAAGCGCATGAGGTTATTATATGAGTCCGGGAGGACATGCGTTGAACCAGCCCAGAGCCGCGAGCGTGCCCAAGATCGACTTCGAGACCTATCGGCTGCGAAACGGCCTTCGGGTGATCCTCCACGAGGACCGGAAGCTCCCCGTGGTTCACGTGAACCTCTGGTATCACGTGGGCTCCAAGAACGAGGAGGAAGGCAAGACCGGCTTCGCCCACCTCTTCGAGCACATGATGTTCGAGGGCTCGCGGAACGTGAAGGGCTCCTACGTCTCTTTCATGGAGCGCGCCGGGGCCAACATCTCCCAGGGGGGAATCAACGGCACCACGAACTTCGACCGGACCAACTATTTCGAGACCGTGCCTTCGGGCTCTCTGGAGCTCGTCCTCTGGGCGGAATCCGATCGGATGGGGTACCTCCTCGACGCCGTCAATCAGGAGAACTTCGACAACCAGCGGGAGGTGGTGAAGAACGAGCGGCGCCAGAGCATGGACAACGTGCCCTACGGGACCGCGGTCGAGGTGATCTTCCAGAACCTCTTCCCCAAGGGGCACCCCTACTCCTGGCACATCATCGGGAGCATGCAGGATCTCGAGAACGCGACTCTCGAGGACGTGCACCAGTTCTTCCGCACGTACTACACCCCGAACAACTGCGTTCTCACGATCGCCGGCGAGTTCGATAACGGAGAGGCCAAGAAGCTCGTCGAGGAGTACTTCGGGTCGCTTCCTCCCGGACCCCCGCTGAAACGGCAGCGAAGGCGGGAGATCACGCTTCCGACCGAGCCCAGGATCACCGTCTGCGACCGCGTTCCCCAGGACCGGCTCTACCTCGCCTGGCCCGGAGTCGCCTATTTCGAGAAAGACGACGCCGCTCTCGACATCCTCACGACGCTCCTCGCCGACGGAAAGAACTCGCGCCTCTACAAGCGGATGGTCTACGACGAGCAGGTCGCGTCCGACGTCAGCGCCTTCAACTACAGCCTCGAGATCGCGGGGCTGGTTGGGGTGGTGGCAACGGCGCGGCCCGGGGTCGAGCTTTCGAAGCTCGAGCGGATGATCGACGAGGAGGTCTCGAGGGTCGCCAAGGAAGGCCCGACCGACGAGGAGCTCGAGCGCATCCAGGCCGGCCAGGAGTTCGACTTCATCTCCGGTCTCGAGCGCATCGGCGGCTTCGGCGGGAAAGCCGACCGCCTGGCGATGTACCAGACGTTTCTCGAGACCCCCGATCGGTTCCAGGAAGACTACGAGCGTTACCAGCGCCTCAAGGCGAAGGACTTGAAATACGTCGCCAAGAAGTACCTGCTGGAGCCGCGGCTTTCGATCTCCTACGTTCCCGAGGGCTCTCAGCCC
>DAISKN010000594.1:0-4642 GCA_036820975.1 Acidobacteriota bacterium
CGGCAGGGGCCTTCTTCTCGGGAACCGGCGTGAAGGCCATCGAGGGGGACTCGGACTCCCGCTCTTCCTCGGGCTCGGTCGCGGTCGAAGCCCGCGGCGCCGGGAGGTCCTGCGAGGGGTAGCAGCCGAGCACCTTGATGAAGCGCGCCTTACGGGTCACTTCATCGATCGCGAGGCGCACGTTCGCGTTCTCGAGGTTCCCCTCGAAATCCACGTAGAACATCTCCTCCCAGGGGTTCTGGAGGACGGGACGGGACTGGAGCTTCGTCAGATTGATCCCGTTGTCGCGGAACACCAGCAACGCCTCGAGAAGCGAGCCCGGCTCGTTTCCGGTCATCAGAACGATCGACGTCTTGCAGGGGATGCGGCTGTCGACGCGCACCGCCTTCCGGGCGGCGATGAGAAAACGCGTGTAGTTCTCCTCCTGGTTCGCGATACCCCGCTCGATGATGGAAAGACCGAAGAGGCGCGACGCCTCTTCGCTCGCGATCGCCGCCTGGGTTGGATCGCCGTCGTCCTTGATCTTGCGCCCCGAGAGGGCGGTGTCGCTGAAGTACTCGATCTTGGCGTGAGGCATTCGCGCCAGGAAATGGCTGCACTGGAGCACCGTCTGCGGATGGCAGTAGACCGTTTTGATCTCGGAGAGCCGCGCCTGGGGAAGGCCCAGCAGACAGTGATCGACCTTGAGCTTCACTTCCCCCACGATCGAGAGCTGCGCGTGCAGCAGGAGGTCGTAGACCTCGTTGATGGCTCCCGAAGTGGTGTTCTCGATCGGAAGGACACCGAGATCCGCGGTCCCCTGCTCGACCGCTTCCACGACTTCCTGGAACTGATGGCAGCTCAGGTAGGAGATGGAGCCGCCGCGGCGGGCCAGATACTTCTCCGACGCGAGGTGGCTGTAGGAGCCTTCGATTCCCTGGTAGGCGACGAGGAGCGAGCGCACGTTGTCGTTCGCCCGGTCTTGAAAATACTCCAGTTGGACGCGAAGGGAGTCCTCGACGATCTCCTCGAACAGGGTCGCGACGAAATGAGTGTCGA
Organism: Acidobacteriota bacterium; assembly: GCA_036820975.1. Lineage (GTDB taxonomy): Bacteria > Acidobacteriota > Vicinamibacteria > Marinacidobacterales > SMYC01 > DAISKN01. Next base: position 1,039 of record DAISKN010000594.1, read on the forward strand.
GGCCGAGGCTCTTCCCGACCCCGATCCGGTCGGACAGGAGCTGCTCTTCCCGGGCTCGGTCCCGGAACCAGTCGGGCTCGATTTCCTTCGCCTTGGCGGCCTCGACGCTCTTCTTCCGCCGCTCGCCGAGGAGCTTCAGGACTTCGCGGTCCAGGGAGTCGATCTCCTTCCGAATCTCCTGTATCGCTCTCGCGCTCTCTTGCTTCTGCTCCGTCTCGCTCATGGTGTCTACCTCGAATCCAAAAAAAGAAAGATCTACGTCGTGAAAACGTGTGGTTTGGGTGTGAAGAGGTAGTTTGGCGCTAGGCGCCAAAATAGAAAAAGTACCCGGCCGCGCAGGAGAGAGTCGATTTCGCGCCCATGATCTTCTCTTCGCCGGTGATTCTGCCCTCGGACCCGCATCCGCGTCAAGACGAAAAAACTGTAGGGGGACCCGTTACAGCTCCTTCACCCGACATCCCGCCCTGGAATCAATAACTTCCGGGGATAGACCTCCTGGCACGAAGGCTGCAATCCCCCCTTCCGAGCTTCCCCAGGAGGACATATGAGATCGCGAACAGCCTTTGGACTGGCAACCGGCGTCGTCGCCTCGATTCTGGCGGCAAGCGTGACCGCGGAGCCCAAGCTCCTCAATCGAAGCCTCTACATGCCGTTCGAGTTCGTGCTCTGCCAGCACCTGGAGAAGGCGGTGCTCTATCAGGACGACCAGCCGGTCTCCGCCATGCCGGCGCGGCGGGTGTTCCAGTTCACCTACTATCCCGATCTCGAGCGGCTCCTCCCGGAGCTCGTCCACGTTCGGGTCGAGGGAACCTATATCGACGGCGGAGAGCCCTTCGTGGCGAAGCTCGCGATCACTCCCGACGGAATTCACACCGCCCACCACACCAAATCTCTCGAGACGGGTGAGAGGATCCAGAAGCAGCGGCACAAGATCGACATGCGTCTCGAGCCCCGGACGCTTCAGCTCAAGTGCGAGAAGTTCTGCAAGCGGACGACGACGGTGGCGTCCAACCTGTATCAGTAGAGGAGCCGGGTGAGCTTCGTGCGGTAGTCGTCCGCGAGCGGGCTGCGAACCCCGACGACGTGGAAGATCTCGACCATGAGCTCCTTCGCTTCCCCCTCCGCGAGCTTGCGATCCGCCCGCGCCGCCGAAAGGAGGACTTCGAGGGCTTCGGGGTAGCGCTTCTCCGCCGCCAGGAGCTTTCCGAGGTCGAGGAGAAGGGGTCCTGGCTCGGCGCTTTGCGCGATGCGCGCTCTCAGCTCGCTCTCGCTCAGTTCCGGCTTGCGATCGCGAAGCTTGATCTCCGATTGAACCTGCGCCACTCGCTCTACCAGCGGACCCGCGGGAACGAGCGGAGCCACTAGGGAGTCCGCCTCCGCGGTCTCGCCCCGGGCGACGAGGATCTCGGCGAGCCCCACCGCGGCCCCGGGGTGGCCCGCGTCCGCCGCCAGCGCCTCCCGGTAGATCGCCTCCGCCTTTTTCGGATCCTGGCTCCGAAGCGTCTCCGCTCGATCGAAAAGGCCGTCAGCCGGCGACGGCATCACTTTGCGGAGAAACTCCCGAACGGATTCCTCGGGGAGCGCGCCGCTGAACTCCGCGACCAGCTTCCCGCCCCGAAACGCGATCACCGTCGGGATTCCCCGCACCCCGAACGCCTGCGCGTGGCGCGGGGATTGGTCGACGTCGATCCGGGCGAGGACAAACTTCCCCTGCGCCTCGTTCGCGAGCCGCTCGAGAGTCGGCCCGAGCACCCGGCAGGGACCGCACCATGCGGCCCAGAAATCCACGAGAACCGGGACCTCGTGCGAACGGCCGACCACTTCCTTCTCGAACTCTTCGTCGGTGATGTCCTTGATCCAGCTCACGAGGCATACACTCCCGTCGTCTGCGTCGCCGGGTCGGGCTTCCGCGTCTCGCGGCTCAAGAGCGCCTCACGCTCGGCTTCGGCAATCTCGGCTTCGACCTCGGCCTCGGCCTTCTCCAGCGCTTCGCGGTTCGAGAGCGAAGCGGAGAGCTCCATGGGCGAGTCGGCGAGATAGCTCTCGTACATCCCCACCGGATCCCGCTTCCCCCAATGCGCGAAATCCGCGGCGGCGAGGATCGCCCGCGACTCTCCCTCGTCGTGCGTGGCGTGGCCTCCCATGCGAAACGTCTTCGCGGTCACGATGACCGGCCCCCGGCCCCTCCGGCAGAGATCGCCGGCGAGAGCCGTGACCGCATAGACGTCGAGGACGTTGTTGCCGTCGCAGACGTAGCGGGTCGCGGCGTACAGGGTCGCCACCTCGCTCATCGGGGCGGCGCTGTGCGTGGCCCGGGGAGTGCCTAGAGCGATCTGGTTGTCCTGGACGAAGACCAGGAGGGGAAGCGAGAGAGCTTTGGCGCACGTCATGCCCTCGTGGAAGGCGGTGGTGCGGGTCGCGCCGTCTCCCACCCAGGTGACGGCGATGCTTTCCCGTTGCTGAAGCTTGAAGGACAGCGCCAGGCCCGCGCATACCGGAACCAGCGAGCCGACCATGCTGATGGGAGCGACGACGCCCTTCGCGAGGTCGCCGACGTGGATGTCTCGCCCGCCTCCCGGCGCGTCCGAGGTCGCGAGGTACGCGCGGAACAAATCCGCGAGCGGCATCCCCATCTCGTGCGTTGCGCCCGCGTTCCGGATCATCGGGCCGACGACGTCGCCCTTCCGGAGGGCGTGTACCGCGCCCACGGTGACCGCTTCCTCGCCCGTGCCGAGCCAGGCCTTCGAGAGCACTCCGGTGCGGACCCAGCGCTTGAGGGTGATGTCGTGGAGACGATTCCTCACGAGCCCCTGGTAGAGAGCAAGGTGCTGCTGCGGCGTGAGCGCGGCGACCACGCTCCGGCGGCTCGGGTCCGAGAGAACGCGCGAGCGAAACTCCTCCATCACCACGGGATCGGGCGCCCAGTCCAGGTACTCAGGGGGGTCGTACGCGGCGTAGCGTTTCATGGATGCTTTTCAACGCAAGGGCGCAAAGGAGCAAGGGCGCAAAGGAGAAATCCAGTGGCAGGGGGATCGGGAGACAGGAGGAGATAGGGGGATGAATCGGTCCACTGCTTCGTTTCTCGATTCACCTCCCCATCTCCTCCCATCTCCACATCCCCCTTCCATACACTCTTCGCTTTCCCGTCTTTGCCCCTTTGCGCCTTTGCGTTCTTCCCCGGTTTTACAGCCCGCGGAGCTCCTCTGCCGCCTCCAGGAACCGGCTGACGTCCTCCTTATTATTGAACAACGCCGCGCCGGCGCGGATCTGGGTGCCGTTTTCACGGAAGCTCACGCGGACCTGTCTTCTTTCGAAGACCTTCTGCGCTTTTTCCGGGTCTTTTCCATGGATGAACGCCACGATCGCCGACCCGTTTCTATCCGGACTCCTCACGCGGAAGCCCAGATCCACGAGACCCCGCCGCATCTCCCCGGCGAGCGGCACCGTGTGGTCCTCGATGCTCCCGAGCCCGGTTCTCGCCAGGTAGTCGAGGGCGGCGTCGAGCTGGTAAACCGGTCCGAACGCGAGCGTCGCGTACTCGTACTTCCGAGCGCTCGGATAGAGGCGGAACTCGTGGTTCGGACCCTCGGATTCGAGCGAGTTC
>DAISKN010000595.1:0-4634 GCA_036820975.1 Acidobacteriota bacterium
TATCTCGTGTCAGCCCTCGTGTCGGTCGGGGTCCCGACCAGCGCCTTCGCACAGCAGAAGCCCACGGAGTGGACGTTCTCTCTCGGGGCGCGCGAGTCGAACCAGTTTTCCCGGGTTACCGACGGGATATCTCAGGACGACGTGACCATGGACGCGGTGAACGCATCGATCGGGCTCTCGACGCGAACCGCGCGAGATCAGTTGGGTCTCTTCGGGCGTGTGGGCGCGAACGTGCATCGCGACGGTGACGATCGCGGACGGTTCAACTTCGGGGCTGGCCTATCCTGGGGCCGTCAGTTCTCCCCGCAGAGTAATTCGAACCTGTCGCTCGCCGTCAATCGAGGCTTCAGAGCCGAGACACTGTCCGACCTCGGCTTGCTTGCGCCGGGCTCCGACACCTTCGGTACCACGGCGGCCTGGTCGCTTCAGCACCAGGCCACTCCACGCACTTCGTTCTCCACGTCGCTCGGCTACCGCCACATCTGGTTCGAGAGCGACGAGCCGATCCCTGGATCCCAGATCGTTCCGGGCGAGCCCCCGTTCCTCGACGACTTCCCGCCCTTGGGGGCGCCTTCCGACGACGGCACCCTGGTCGTACCCGACGCCGAGGATACCCTCGTGGATATTCTCGCAACCGAAGGACTCTCGGCGAACCAGACCAGCTCGCATTACGCGAACGCCGGCTTCGGCGTCAGCCACCAACTCAGCGAGTACGGCTCGCTCGGCTTCGACATGAGCGGCGGGTACCGGACGTTCGACAGCGAGACGAGCGAGATTCAGGACCGGGTCGAGGGCGCGCAGGCCGCGCTACGCTTCTGGGCCCAGCGACGAGTCGGGCAATCGACCACTGTCGGCTCCTCCTATCAGATGAGCCGCTCGCTCGTACGGGAGCCTGTGACGACGATACAGACTCTCGTCGCGAGCTACGGGTACACGCCTTCCGGGAAGAACATTTCGCTGAACGTGTCCGCCGGCGCCAGCTACTACCAGGCGGAATCGGTCACCTCCCAGGTCACCCCGGTGGTCAATGCCTCGTTCTCGGCCGGTCTCACCCGGACGACGCGGATGGGCGCGGCGTACCGTCGCCAGTTCTCGCAATCGCTCGGGTTCGGCCGGACGCTGCTCATCGACTACGCGAATCTGACGCTCACCCAGAGCTTCGGGGAGAGAGTGGATTTGACGTTGCGCGGCGGCGGATCGTTCGCCACCGATCCGCTGCTCGAAGGCTCGGGCTACGATGCCGTGCAGGTGGGAGGAACCCTGACGTGGCGCGTGCTCGATAGCCTGAGCGTGGGCACCAGTTTCTTCGATTTGACGAGAGAACAGATGACGTCCAACCGCACCTCGAGATCGACGCGCAACTTGTGGACGTTTTTCGCCGCGTACACCGTGCGGTGGCGTTGAGAGGATCGAACGGCATGATCGAGCGAACCGGAGCCGCGGGCCGAGAGCCCCGCAATACGAAGCAAGCCGGCATGGCATCGCACCTCGCCCTGAGTCTTCCCCAGACTCCAGCGGACTACGTGGATCTCGTGCGATTCCGGTGGCCGTGGATCCTGGCGGCACTCGTCGTGGGAGCGCTTTCGTCGCAGGTCGCCCTCCGGTTCGTGCCGAAACGGTACATGTCGCAGACCGTGGTCCTGGTGGAGTCCGAGAAAATCCCCAAGAACTTCATTCCCCAGATGGCCACCGAGGATACCCGCGATCGTTTCCGCACGCTGGCGGAAGAGATTCTCGCGCGGCCGAGAGTCGAGCGCATCCTCGACGAGCTCGACCCCTATCCGGAGATGATCGACGCTCCCCGCGCCGACGTCGTCGACATGATCCGGAGCCGCACCGCCATCGGCCTTCGAGGCAACGACGCCTTCGTGCTTCAGTACAAGGACACCGACCCGGCACGGGCGCAGCGCATGGTGACGAGGCTCGCCTCGATGTTCATCGAAGAAACGTCGGGAGATCGCGCGCGCCAGGTGCAGGGCGCGAACGAGTTCATCGATTCCCAGCTCGTCGAGAAGAAGGCCGAGCTCGAGCAGGTCGAAGGCAGGCTGAAGCAGATCAAGCAGCGCTTCATGGGAATGCTCCCGAACCAGCTCCAGGCCAACCTGAGCACGCTCCAGCGCATGGAGCTCGAGCGGCAGGCGGTGGCGGAGCAGATTCGCGTGGCAAAGGAGCGCCGGAGTCTTCTCGAGAGACAGCTCTCGCTGCAATCGCAGATGAACGAGCCGGAGGCCCAGCTCGTTCCCGCTCTTCCGGCGTCGGTGGAAGGGCCCGCTTCCGGCGCTCCGGCTGCGAACTCCCTTCCCGCGCTCAAGGCCTACCTCGCCCAGTTGCAGACTCGCTATACCGCCGAGCATCCGGAGGTCGTGGCGACGCAAAAGCGCATCGCGCGCCTCGAGCTCGAAGCGAGCGCCGCCGCGGCCGTCGAGGCCCCGCTGGTCGCCCTGGAGTCCGAGGCGAAGCCGGATGGCCCGCCGGCCGCGACGAGCAACGACCTGCTCGTCTCCGACCTGACGGCTCAGGTAGGGGCGGTCGACCGCGACATTCAGGCCCTCGAGGCTCGACACGAGCAGCTTCGCAGCGAGATCGGGGTCTACCAGATGCGCGTCGAGAAAATCCCCGAGGTCGAGCAGGAGCTCCAGTCGCTCGAGAGGGATTACGGGCTCATCAGCAATTACTACAGCGAGCTCCTGAGCCGGAAGCTCGAGGCCGAGACCGCGGGCGCGGTCGAGAGGAAATGGCAGGAAGAGCAGTTCAAGATCCTCGATCCGGCGCAGGTCCCCGAGAAACCCGAATCGCCCAAACCCACGGTCTTCCTGCTGCTGGGGACGCTCATCGGTCTCGGAGTCGGCGTGGTGGCGGCGTTCATGGTGGAGGTCGCCGACCCCACGGTGAAGAACCTGAGAGAGCTCGAAGCCCTACTTCCCTACCCGGTGCTGCTCACTCTGCCCCGAATGAAGGAGCCGCGCAGGCGCTTCCGCCGGCGGCGGGGCGTCCCCATTCCTCCATCCCCTCCGTCGCCGAACGCCGACCAGCAACAGCTGCCGGCAGCCAGTTGAGGAACCAAATGAGCCGCCTCCACGACGCCATCGAGAAAGCCCGGAAGGAAGGCACGGTGGTGAAGCCGCGCCCGGCCGAACCGCTCCACCCGCTGACGGGCACCGGAGGGATCACGTTCGTCGAAGGCGCATCGGTCACGCCGCAGATCGACGGATGCCTCGTCGATCTGATGAAAGAAGACGAGCCGTGGCTGGAGCAGTTGCGAACCCTCGCCACGCGGCTTCGGGCAATGGAAGGCTCGGAACGAGTGAGGCGGATCGGCCTCATGAGCGCCGTCGGGGGCGAAGGCAAGACCACGCTCGCCGTCATGCTGAGCCTGGTCCTCGCCGAGCAGCCCGACGACGCCGTCCTGCTCGTCGACTGCGACCTCAGGCACCGGGAGGTAGAGGCGGTTCTCGGCTTGCGCTCCGCGTCCGGGTTCAGCGACTGGATCCGGCAGCCGACGCCCGAGGTGCCTCTGAGGCGCATCGGCCGGAAGGGTCCTTTTTTCCTGAGCGCCGGCCGGCCGTTCTCCCGTCCCTGGAGCTGGTCTCGTCGCCTCAGGTGGGGACACTCCTCGACGCGGCGGGCGCGAAGTTCCGCTACGTCGTCGTCGATCTCCCCGCCGAAGGCCCGGTTGCCGACGCAACGAAGATTCAGGAGCACCTCGACGGCCTCCTCCTCGTCGTCCGAGCGCGGACGGCGCCCAGAGACGCCATCCTGTCCACGGTCGAGAACCTTCAAGAGGAGAAAGTCCTGGGAATCCTGTTCAACGGGGAGAACCAGGCGGCGAGCCGGCTCAAACACTACCGGTACTCGCACTATACCAAGAGCTATACGGGGAAGAAGGATCGAAAGAGCCGGTCGTGAGGCGACTGACGCTCTTCATGAGTTCGTTCATACCCAATCGGAGGCAAGTTTCATGCTGACGACGCTGGTCAAACCCGCTTCCTGGCACCGCGCCATGATCGTGCTCTCCCTCGCTCTCTTCGCGAGCTCGGCTTGCTCCAAAGAGGCGAAGATCGCGCGATACCTCGAGCGCGGCGACGAGTACCTGAAGGAAGGCAAGACCCGGGAAGCCATCATCGAATATCTGAACGTGATTCAGCTCGACGAGACCAACCGCGAGGCGACGGCGCGGCTGGCCACGACGCTCTTCGACACCGGTCAGTTCGGTCCCGCCTTTCAGTACCTCCAGCGGGCGGTCGAGTTCAATCCCGACGACCTCGAGGCGCGGGTACGGCTCGCGACGCTGCACCTTTTCGGCGGCCGGCTCGAGGAAGCGCGCGAGGAGGCGGGGTACGCCGTCGACAAGGACCCGAAGAACCTGGACGCGCTCGCGGTATTCGCCGGCACGGTGACGACCGAGGGTGAAGTGGATGGCGCTATGGGCCGGCTCGAGATCGCCCGTCCCGAGCTCGCGGACAAGGCGAAGTTCCATTTGACCATGGGTTCGCTCCAGCTTCGGAAGCAGGATATCGCCGGGGCCGAAGCCTCTTTCCAGGAAGCGGCTCGCGTCGAGCCCGATTCCGCGGACGCCCATCTGGCGCTCGGCACTTTCTACCTCGCGAAGCGGGAGCCGGCTCGCGCCAAGGAGG
>DAISKN010000596.1:0-4567 GCA_036820975.1 Acidobacteriota bacterium
AAAAAAAAAAATGCTCGAAGGGCGATTCGGACGGTATTCGGACGCTGATCCGAGCCGGCCACGACGTGAACGGGCGGGATCGACGCCAGGGGTTCACGGCCCTCATCGCTGCCTCGTCCGGAGGTCACCTCGAGGCCGTCCGAGTCCTGCTGTCCGCAGGCGCGGACGTTGACGCGGTGAAGAAAGGACGCACCGCGCTCCTCGCGGCGGCGGCCGGCGGCCACGTAGAGGTACTCCGTGAGCTCCTCGCCGCCGGAGCCGCGGCCGATGGCAACACGCTTCGGGTGGCGGCAAGCGAGGGGAAACTCGCTGTGGTGAACGAGCTTCTCCGCTCGGGTGTGGCGGCAGACGCCGAAGGCATCGGCTCTTCCCCGCTCGCCGCGGCTGCCTTCCAAGGGCATCGTACGGTCGTCGAGCGCCTGCTCGCGGCAGGAGCCAATCCCAACCGACAGTCCTTAGGTCGAACTGTTCTCGAACTGACGGTCATTCGCGGAGACCTGGAGTTGGCTCGCCTTCTCCTCGCTTCCGGTGCGCGAATCCACCCCGAGACGCTGCGCCTCGCGGTCGAAAAGGCCGAAATGCTCGCCCTTCTCGAGAGGGCGGGCAAGGCGTCGGGCCTGGTCCTCGACCTCAGCCCCGAGGTACTCATCCGCGCCGCATCGTCGCGCGATACGCAGGTCCTCGCCGCGCTTCTCGCTAGGAGCCCGGACGTGAACGCGGCAGAAGCGGACGGCGACACGCCTCTCATCATGGCAGCCTTCATGAGCAACTATGATTCCGTCAAGCTTCTACTGGATGCCGGCGCCAGGGTGAACCAGACGAACGCGCGGGGTTCGACGGCACTCATTACGGCCTCTTTTCGAGGGGACGTGCCGATGATGAAGCTCCTCCTCGAACGCGGCGCCGACGCCAATGCGGGGGCAAACGAAACGTCCCTGATCGGGGCGGCAGAGAACGGTCATCTCGATGCCGTGAACCTGCTCCTGGACGCGGGAGCGGATGTGAATGCGGCAAAGGGTCAGCCGGTCGAGACCGCCCTGAGCGCCGCCGTCGAGAGGCGCCACGTCGAAGTCGTGGTGACGCTCTTGAAACGAGGAGCGGACGTGGACGCCGGCCACCCCCTGGGGATCGCCGCTTCGAGAGGGGATCTGGCGTTGGTGACCCTGTTGATGGACGCCGGCGCGTCGCTCGTCCGAGGTCAGCTTCCGGTCCTCGCGTCCGCGGCGAGCTCCGGGCGCATCGAGGTCGTCGAAGCCCTGCTCGCCAGGGGAGCCAGACCCGTGCCTCCGGCGCTTCACCACGCCGCGTCAAAGGGTGTCCCAGAAATCGTCGCCGCGCTGTTGAAAAGGGGTATGGACTCGAACGTGAGAGACCGACACAACTACCTCATGCCGCTTCACTTTGCTGCTCAGAACTTGCACGTCGGCGCCGTGCGCCTGCTCCTCGACGCAGGCGCCAGGGTCGACGCGCGTTCCAGGGAAGGCGAGACACCGTTGATGTTCAGCCTGCGTATCCCGCTACGGAACCTGAACGCGGAGGCCAGCCAGCGTCAGGAGATCGTCGGGATGCTGCTCGGCGCCGGGGCCGACGCGGGCGCGAAAGACGACGTCGGCCGCACCGCGCTCTCGATGGCGGAGGGGATCGGTGACGAGATCCTCGTTGAGATGCTTCGCCGGAGGCGCTGACCTCATTTCTTCGCCGCGCCCGGAAACCAAGCACACGATCAGGGACGCTAGGGCCGTTTATTCCCGTACCTTTTCGAAGAGCTTGAGCTGATCCCTTCCCTCCTCCGGGAGGGGCACCGGGTATTTCCCGGAGAAGCACGCCGAACAATAGCGGTTTCGATCCTCCGCCACCGCAGAGAGGAGTCCCTCCTGGGAGAGATACCCCACGGAATCCGCGCCGACGAACTTCGTGATCTCCGCGATGCTGTGGGTCGCAGCGATGAGCTCCTCGCGTTTCGGAGTGTCGATTCCGTAGTAGCAGGGTCCGGTCGTGGGAGGCGACGAGATGCGGAGGTGGACTTCCTTCGCTCCCGCATGGCGCACCATGCCCACGATCTTCCGGCTGGTGGTCCCGCGGACGATGGAGTCGTCGATGAGGACGATGCGGCGCCCTTCGATGACCGATCGCACCGGATTCAGCTTCACCTTGACGCCGAAGTGCCGGATGGACTGTCTCGGCTCGATGAAGGTCCTCCCCACATAGTGGTTCCGTATTAGTCCGAACTCGATGGGAAGCCCAGACTCCTGGGAGTAGCCGACCGCCGCGACCGTTCCGGAGTCGGGGACGGGAACCACGACGTCCGCGTCCGCCGGGGCCTCGCGGGCGAGCTGGCGTCCGAGGGCGAGGCGCGTCTGGTGCACGTCCCTTCCGAAAACCCGGCTGTCCGGGCGCGCGAAATAGACGTGCTCGAAGATGCACTGCGCGGAGGGGACTTCCGCGAAGGGACGGAGCGACCGGAGTCCGTTCTTGTCGATGATGACCATCTCGCCCGGCGCGACCTCGCGGACGTACTCGGCGTCGATGAGGTCGAGAGCGCAGGTCTCGGAGCAGAGAACGTAGTTGTCCTTGAGCTTTCCCAGGACGAGGGGACGAAAGCCCCTCGGGTCGCGGACCCCGTAAAGAGCATCCTCGGTCAGGAACAGAAGCGAGAAGGCTCCTTCGATTTTGCGAATCGCGTCGAAGATGGCGTCGAGGCGTTCCTTCTGCGTCGAGCGCGCGTAGAGGTGGAGGATGACCTCGGTGTCGCTCGTGGTACGGAAAATGGAGCCCTCCTGAACGAGCTGGTGCCGGAGAAGGTGCGCGTTCACCAGGTTCCCGTTGTGGCAGACGGCGATCTCGCCGAACTTGCACTCGATATGGACCGGCTGGATGTTCTCGTCGGTGTTCGCCCCCGCGGTCGAATAACGGGTGTGGCCGATGGCGTTGGGCCCCCCCAGCTTCTCGAGAGAGTCGGCATCGAACACGTCGGCGACGTAGCCCCGGGCCTTCCGGGTCCGGAACCCGCTGCCTCTCCCCGAGGTCGCGATTCCCGCGGCCTCCTGACCTCGGTGCTGGAGGGCGTAGAGCCCGAGGTAGGTGACGGCCGCGGCCTCGGGGTGGCCGAAGATGCCGAAGACCCCGCACTCGTCCTTGAAGCCACTCATGGGTTCAGCCCTCTTTCGATCGCCGTCCACCACGCTTCCCGGAGGGAAGCCACGGGCCTCGAGATGGTCCTCTCGCCGTTCACGCGGACTTCGAGAAGGTGGCCGCCGGTGACGCCGAGCCGGGAAAGGGGAACCCCGGCGTCCTCGACGAGCTCCTCGAGCTCGCCCGCTTGCCTTGGCGCGACACTCACCAGTATCCGGCTCTGGGTCTCGGAGAACAAGACCGCATCCGCGCGCCGTCGAGTCTCGAGCGCGATCGAAGCCCCCATCGTCTCTCCCAGCGGGCCGAAGAGACTCTCGGCGAGAGCGACCCCGAGCCCGCCGTCGCTGAGGTCGTGTGCCGACCGCAGAAGGCCGAACGCCGCCGCGCGACGGACCAGATCGTGGACCGCCGCCTCCGCCTCGAGGTCGAGCCTCGGAGGTTTTCCGTCGACGCGGCCGTGGGCGACCTTCAGGTACTCGCTACCTCCGATCTCCTCGGTCGTCTCGCCCAGGAGAAAGATGAGGTCGCCCTTTTCCTTGAAGTGATGAGTGACCCGGAGCTTCCGATCCTCGAGAACTCCGACGAGGCCCACGACCGGAGTCGGAAAGATGCCCTCGCCCTCGGTCTCGTTGTAGAAGCTCACGTTCCCGCCGGTTATCGGAACCTGGAAATGCTCGCACGCGGACTTGATCCCATCGATCACGTTCGAGAACTGCCACATCGTCTCGGGCTTTTCCGGGTTTCCGAAGTTGAGGCAGTTGGTGGCGCCGATGGGGGAAGCGCCGACGGCGGCGAGGTTGCGGCATCCTTCGGCGACCGCGAGGGCCCCGCCGAGATACGGATCGAGGTACGAATAGCGTCCGTTGCCGTCGAGGCACATGGCGAGCGCCATGGGAGTTCCCTTGATACGGACGACTCCGGCGTCTCCTCCGGGAAGCACGATGGTGTTGCTCCGCACCATGTGATCGTACTGCTCGAAGATCCAGTGCTTGCTCGCGACTCCGTGGCTTTCGAGCATCGCCCCGAGCGTCGCCTCGAGATCCCGCGGCTCCTCGAGGTCGTCGATTCGCACGTCCTCGAGGCGATCGAGATACGATGGCCGCGCCATGGGCCGCTCGTACACCGGTCCTTCGTCGGCGAGGGCGGGGGCGGGTACTTCGGCGACCACCCGTCCGCGCGAGAAGACGCGGAGCTTCTCGTCGGTCGTGACCGTGCCGATGGCGCTCGCGTCGAGGTCCCACTTCTGGAAGATCTTCTCGACCTCGGCCTCCCGGCCGGCGCGGGCGACGAGGAGCATCCGCTCCTGGGACTCCGAGAGCAGGATCTCGTAGGGCGTCATCCCGCGCTCGCGCTGCGGCACCTTGTCGAGATCGATCTCGATCCCCGTTCGCCCGCGCGCCCCCATCTCCGAGCAGGCGCAGGTGAGCCCCGCGGC
>DAISKN010000597.1:0-2377 GCA_036820975.1 Acidobacteriota bacterium
TGAACCCCGGCGGGGGCGAATTGTATGCGCACAATTCGGTTGATTGCACTGGGATCGTATTGCTTTGGTGTGAGGACAAGCGGTAGGATCTTGCGATGACAATGTGGCGTCCCACTCTTTCGAACCGCGAACAGCCTCTCTATCTCGCGATCGCCAACGCCATCGCCGAAGACATCTCGAGCGGCAAGTTGACGGACGGCGAGCGTCTTCCGCCGCAGCGCGACCTCGCGGACGATCTCAAGGTCGCCCTCACGACCGTCACCCGCGCCTATACCGAGGCGGAGAGGCGGGGCCTGGTGAGCGGCGAAGTGGGCCGGGGGACGTTCGTGCGCCGCATGGAGACGTTCAGCCTGAGGCGGGAGGTCTCGGAGCCGTCGGCGCTGGATCTCACGGTGAACAGCCTGCCCCCCTACGGCATGAGTCGCGAGCTCATGGAGAGCATGTCGAAGCACCTCTTCAGCGACGGTCCGAGCGCCCTCGTCGACTACCAGCCCCATCAAGGCCACCCACGCCACCGGCGCGCGGCAGCGATGCTCCTCAAGTCGCTCGGCGTCCAGGTCGCTCACGAGAACCTCCTCCTGACCGCGGGAGCCCAGCACGCGATGGCGGTTACCTTCTCCACCATCACCAACCCCGGCGACACCGTCCTGACGGCGGAAGTGACCTACAGCGGGATGAAGTCGCTCGCGAACTTCCTTCACCTTCGCCTCCGTGGTCTCGCGATGGACGAGGAGGGGATTCGCCCCGACGCCCTCGAGGCCGCCTGCGCCACGACGGAGGCGAAGGCGCTCTACTGCATGCCCACCCTGCAGAACCCGACTTCGGCGGTGATGTCCGACGAGAGACGGAGGGAGATCGCCGCCGTGGCCGAGGCCTACGGCCTCGCGGTGGTCGAGGACGACAGCTACGGGTTCCTTCTGCCGCGGCAGAAGCCTCTTCGGAGCTTCGCCAGAAATCCCTCGAAGTTCTACCATCTCACCGGCACGTCCAAGAGCCTCGCCCCCGGCCTACGCGTCGGTTTCCTGGTTTCCCCGCCGGCGATGGTCGATCGCCTCGCCGCCTCGCTCTCGGCGACGACCATCATGGCGCCTCCGCCGATGGCGGAGGTGGTCTCGCGCTGGATCGAGGACGGCACGGCGGAGAGAGTGATGGAGTGGAAGCGCGCCGAGATCCGCGCGCGCCAGAAGCTCGCGGCCTCGATTCTCGGCGGCTTCGAGTACCGCGCCCATCCCGCGAGCCCGCACGGCTGGCTCACCATCCCTGAGCCCTGGTGCGTCCGGGATTTCGTCGCCCAGGCCCGGATGCGCGGCGTCGTCCTCTCGCCGGCCGAGGACTTCATCGCCGCCCGCTCGACCAGCGCCCACGCGGTGCGAATCTGTCTCGGCCCGGTTCAGGAGCGGGCCCGTCTGGGAAACGCGCTCGCGATGCTGGCCGAGATCCTGGAGCGATCGCCTGCTCCTTACCAGGCGCTGGTCTAGACGGCTTGCGCTGGGTCTCGAGCTGATTTACCGTTGCCCGCCACATGGGTAGATCGGTCGTGTTCCGCGGTCCTTGGCCCGACGTCGACATTCCTCAAAGCTCTCTTACCGACTATGTGTTCGAAGACGTGGAGAGCCGGGCATCGAAGCCTGCGCTCATCGACGGCGTCACTGATCGAGTCGTCACCTATGGTGAGCTCTATCGCGACGTACGACGGTTCGCGCGGGGGCTCTGGGATCGCGGATTCCGGAAGGGCGACGTCTTCGCCATCTATTGCCCGAACGTGCTCGAGTATCCGGTGGCGTTTCACGGCGTCGCCCTGATCGGCGGAATCGCGACCACGATCAATCCTCTCTACACGCCCGGCGAGCTCGAGCGGCAGCTCAGAGACGCGAACGCGAAGTACCTGCTCACCACTCCGACGTTTCTCGCGAACGCACGAGAGGGGTCCCGCGGCACCCAGATCTCGGAGATCTTCGTTCTCGGCGAGGCCGAAGGGGCGACGCCCTACCAGGCGCTCCTCGCGAACGAGGGGAACCCGCCCGAAGTCGAGATCGACGCCGCGAACGACATCGTGGCCCTTCCGTACTCCAGCGGGACCACGGGCCTGCAGAAAGGGGTGATGCTCACCCACAGGAACCTCTCGGCGAACCTCGCCCAGGTGACGGAAGTCTACAAGGAGGACCGCCGCGAGAACGACGTCGCCGTCGGCATCCTTCCGTTCTTCCACATCTATGCGATGATGGTGATCCTCAACTGGATTCTCCGCAACGGAGGCTCGATCGTCATCCTGCCGCGGTTCGATCTCGAGCAGTTCCTCTCCGTGCTTTCCCGACACCGCGTCACCGTCGCCCACCTCGTTCCGCCGATCGTCCTCGCTCTCGCGAAGCATCCCCTG
>DAISKN010000597.1:2387-4591 GCA_036820975.1 Acidobacteriota bacterium
CGATGGGTGTTCTCCGGAGCGGCGCCCCTCGGACTGGAGCTTTCGGAAGCCTGCGCGAAGAGACTCGGCTGCCAGGTGTTCCAGGGCTACGGCCTCACCGAGACCAGTCCGGCGACCCATCTGAGCCCGCCCGACGGTCGAAACCGGCTCGGTTCCGTCGGCTTTCCCGTTCCGGGAAGCGAATGTAAGGTGGTAGATCCGGCGACGGGAGAGGCGCTCGGCCCGGGGAAGGACGGCGAGCTCTGGATGCGCGGACCCCAGGTGATGAAAGGTTACTTGAACCAGCCGGGGGCTACGGCCGCGGCGATCGACAAGGACGGATTCCTCCACTCGGGAGACATCGGCCACGCGGACGAGGACGGGTATTTCTACATCGTCGACCGCCTCAAGGAGCTCATCAAGTACAAGGGGATGCAGGTGGCCCCGGCGGAGCTCGAAGCCCTGCTGCTGACCCACCCGGCGATCGCGGATGCCGCCGTCATTCCCGTGCCGGACGAGGAGGCGGGCGAGGTGCCGAAGGCGTTCCTGGTGAAGCGGGGAGAGGTGACGGAAGAGGAGATCAAGGCTTTCGTCGCCGGCCGCGTCGCTCCCTACAAGAAGATCCGCATCATCGAGATGGTGGACCAGATCCCGAAGTCCCCCTCGGGAAAGATACTGAGACGGATCCTCGTAGAGCGCGAGCGCCAAAAACGGGCCTGAACCGGATCCTGGTGTAAGAAGGGGGATGCGGAGTTGGGGAGATAAGGAGATAAAGACTGGGTTCTTGTCTCCCTATCTCCACATCCCCTCATCCCCCTTCTTACACTCTTTTATTTTGGCAAGTATCTCTTAGGGAATTTCGCGATCACCGTGTAGGCGGGGTCGACGATGTTCGCGACCGTCGAGACGGCGAGCTGGCCCAGCAGAGCGTACGCGTCGAGGCGGTCGAAGCCGTAGTCCTCGACCAGCCACTCGATGAGCTCCACGTGCGCGAGCCGGAATGCGTCGATGAGCGGGCGGGCGCTTCCCGCGACCATTATGTAGTTCTCGTCCTCGAGCCGCGGCCAGTCGATAGTCTTCCCCTTGATGAGGCCGAAGCGGAGCTCCACGTCCATCGAGGTCTCGAGGCCCGTGCCCCCGACCTCCCCTTCACCCTGACGCGCGTGTCCGTCGCCGAAGTAGACGTAGGCGCCGTCGTGAAAGATCGGAAGGTACAGAGTCGTGCCCTCGCGGATCTCGGGGGCGTCCATGTTGCCGCCGAAGTCGCCGGGCCAGAGGCCGGCGAAGGCCTCCTGGCCCCGGGGAGCCACGGCGATCCGTCCGAGCATCGGCTGCAGATCGATCTCGATCTCCCTCATCTTGCTTCCCGGCAGCGTCGTCTTCCCCGTCATGCGCTCGCGGTCGAGCCTCCAGACGTACCGGCGGTCGGGGATGGGATCGGCGAGAAAACGAACACGGCTCTCCCCCGCGAGGCCGCCGAAAGACCCCGAAATCGAGGATGCGGCGATGTCGTGATTGGGGCGCACCTTGAGCACCTCGACCACGAGGGTATCCTTGGTGGTGGCGCCTTCGATGTAAAAGGGGCCCACCTCTCCGGGAAAGGCCCCCCCTTCCTCGCTGTAATAGGGGCCCATCATGGTGTTCGAGACGAGGATCGTCCCGGGCGCGAGCCTCAAGACGGGCTCGCGGACGGCGAACGTGGGGTGGCCCACCTCGGGTTTGAACTGGACGCGATTCTGGGCGGCGGCGCTGGAGACGACGGACGCCGCGATCAGCAATGCCTTCGCGATGCGCATGTGGGAGTCCCTCATTTCTTTGGTTTTCGCTGAGCCACGAGCCAGGAGAGGAGATCCTCCTCCCAATAGGCGCGATCCCACGCGTCGTGCGCGACGCCGGGGTACTCGGTGTAGCGCACGTTGCCGCCCCGTGCCTTGACCGCTTCCGTCAGCTTGCGCGACTCGGTGACCGGGACCCTCGGGTCCGCGTCCCCATGAAACGCCCAGATGGGGATCTTCGTCAGATGGCTCGCGGCCTCGCCGTAGGGATCGTCCGGATTCACGGAGAGCGGGTGCCAGGGCGGCGCGACGAGGAAGCGGCGGTTCGCCACGACACCGCCGCAAACCGGAACCAGGGCCGCGAACTTGTCGGGATACTTGTAGCCGAACGCCCAGGTCCCGTAGCCGCCCATCGAGGGGCCGCAGAGGTAGATGCGGTCCGGGTCGATG
>DAISKN010000598.1:0-4571 GCA_036820975.1 Acidobacteriota bacterium
TTCCAGGTCTTCGAAGACGGGGTCGCCCAGACCATCTCCACCTTCGACGTCACCGATTGGACGTCGTACGTCGGAGAGCGCATCGAAGGCCCGCCGGCGGAGGGCGGAGTCAATACCTATCCGAGACGGTTCGTCTTCATTCTGAACCGCCAGGGCGCGCAGTTCGAGTATATAAGCCGCGCGAAGCGAGACCTGGCGGCGTTCATCGTGGAGTCCCTGGCCGAGGGTGACGAAGCGATGGTGATCGACGTGGGCTACTCGCTGAAGGTGGTCCAGGACTTCAAGGCGGGCAAGGCGGATACGCTCCAGGCGGTTCGCAAGCTCAGCCAGATGCAGATCGATTACCCCATGGGTGCCGATCGGGCCGCGGAGCAGGTCTACCGCGACCTCGAGTCTATCGGTCAGGCGCTTCTCGGGATTCCCGGCCGCAAGATCGTGATCCTCTTTTCGAACGACCTCCCGACCTTCTCCCCTCCCGGGAGCAGCTGGAGCGACAACAGCTTCACCCTCAAGAAGGCCGTCGAGTCGCTGAACCAGGCCAACACGTCGGTCTATACGCTCGATATCCGCGGCTCGGATTCCGTCAACTCGATCCAGGGCGGCCTGTCTCCGCTCGCGACCGAGACCGGCGGAAAGTACTTCCGCAACAACCCGTCCTTCAGCCCGCCGCTGCGGCGAATCGGGGCGGAGAACCAGCGCTATTACCTCCTGAGCTACGTCTCCTCCAACGCCGAGGTCGACGGCTCCTACCGTAAGATCGAGGTCAAGGTCGCCCGCGAGGACGCGACCGTCATCGCGCGCCCCGGATATTTCGCGCGGGGGCCCGAGGCTGCCACCACGGAGGCAACCGAGGACAAGCCGGAGGATCCTCCGAAAGCAAGCGCCTCCCGGGAGCTCCCTCTCGCCGTCGAGCTCAGCACGTACCTCCTTCCCACCGGTACCGGCGCCGTTCACGTGCCCGTGAGCGTCGCGCTCCCCCCGGACCTCCTGACGGGCGAGGGCGGGGACGGACGGAAGCTGAGGTTGAACGTGGTCGACGAGAGCGGGAAAGCCGTGCATTCGCTCGAAGAGCCGGTGAGCCTCGAGCGCTTCTACGTGATCACGAGCCTCTCGCTCTCTCCTGGCTCGTACATGCTGGAGGTGGTGGTGAGCGCGGGGGAGCGCGAGCTCTATCGCGCCTCGACCGGAATCCCCATACCTCCAGGCCTCGGCGACCGGTTCGGCCTCTCGAGCATCCTGCCCGTCGTCTCCAGAGACGCCGCCGGGAGCGTAGGCGCGAGCGAGCTCCCCCTTCTGCCCGTCTCGGCGGTGCGCCGGGGAGAGGCGTACCACGTGCTCTTCCAGATCCTTCCCGGCCGTGAATCGCCGTCGGAGCGGGCCCGCGTGAGCTACCGAATCCTCGACTCGGGCGGGGCCGAGGTCCTGAAGGACAAGGTCGAGGACGAGCTCGCCCTGGCGGAGGGAGCCGGCGGCACACCGGTCATCCTGAGTCTTCCCACTCGCTCGCTCGCCTACGGAACCTATCGGGTCGAGGTCCGGATCGAAGACCCTTCGTCGGGTCGGGCGGCATCGGGCGAGATCGAGTTCCGCGTGCGCTGAGAGCTCGAGACCACATCGGCTGGGGCTCCCGCCGGACGTCGGCTTCGTCACGCCACTACCGCCCCCCCACGGGGAGGTCGAGACCCTGTTTTCTCGTCCTACGCCTCGAGGACCGTATTTCACGGCCCTACCACAGGAGGCTGAACATGAAACTGCGACTGATCTCTTTCCTCACCTTACTGCTCGGGCTCTCCGTTCCCGGATTCGCCGTCCCCTTGATCCACGAGGTGCTCTATGACGCGGAGGGCGCCGATGCCTCTTACGTCTTCACCGAGATCTCGGGTCTCCCCGGCGCGAGCCTCGACGGCTACCGACTCGTGGGCATCGACGGCGCGAGCGGGGTCGCCTACCGGCAAATCGATCTCTCCGGAGCCATGATTCCGGAAGACGGACTTCTGGTCATCGCCACCACGCGAGCCCTGGGCGAGCTCCTTTCGGTGCGCGATTTCACCGCCGATGTGGACTGGCAGAACGGCCCCGAGGCGATCCAGATATGGGACGCCCTGGGCGCGGTCGTCGACGCGCTCCAGTACGGGGACGCGGGCTCGCTTCGCCTGGGCGAAGGGCTCTACGCTCCCGATCCGCAGGCGGGTTTTTCTCTGACGCGGGACCTGTTCAGCACCGATACCGGCGATAACCAGACCGACTTCCAGGTCTCGACTCCGACGCCGGGGACGGGGAGGGCCCTCGCCTCCGCCTCCGTTCCCGAGCCGCCAATCTCTCTCGTTCTCGCCGCGGGGCTCCTGGGACTCCTTTCGTTCGGAAGGCGGGCCTATTCGCCACGATAGTGGATCCGGTACAGGACGTTCGCCCGGTCGTCGGACACGAGGAGCGACCCGTCCGCGAGTTCGAGGACGTCCGCGGGCCTTCCCCACGGGCGC
Source organism: Acidobacteriota bacterium (assembly GCA_036820975.1). Classification (GTDB taxonomy): domain Bacteria; phylum Acidobacteriota; class Vicinamibacteria; order Marinacidobacterales; family SMYC01; genus DAISKN01. Next base: position 2,481 of record DAISKN010000598.1, read on the forward strand.
TCCTCCTTCTCTCCGACCCAGCCGGCGGCGAAGGGGGCGTGCCTCACGACGCGATCTCCCTCGAGGACCCCTTTCCCGGACCAGTTCGTCGCCGGTTCAATTTCGCTCCAGGGGAAGGATGAGGCAGGTGGGTCCTCCCGCGCCCTTGCGGAACTCCGAGAGGTCCACGCCCTGAACTCGCACCCCTCGCGCGTCCAGGGCGTCGATCGTCTCCCGGTTCTCGGCCTCGTTCGCGAGAACCTCGTTCGGCGCGAGGCAGATTACATTAGCCGACGACGGACCGCGCTTTTCCACCCAGACCACGTCGAAGCCGTCGAAGAAGCCGGGCGGGTAGTCGCCGCGGCAGGCGACGACGCGGCCGGGGGCGATGGCGCTCATCGCCCCTCCGAGATGCAGGTACCCCTCGACTTTAGCGACGCGGACTTGGTAGTCCATCCTCTCCAGGAGCTCCGAAACCTGCCGTACTCCCTCCGCGTTCGTCCGGGCGGAATGCCCCACGAAGGCCACGCAGCCCGAGACGATGACGTCTCCCCCTTCGACCGTTCCCGGAGGCTCGATGACGCCGGCGCGCGGCTCGCCGCACGATTCGAGGAAAGAGGCCATCCAGACTTCCTCGCCGCCCCTGCTCGGAAGCCCCATGCGGAGCTGAACGTAGCCGCGCGGCGTCACCACCGAGGCATCGCGGGTGAAGACCGAGTTGGGATGGCCCGGCAGCTCGGGGGCGTCCGCGACGGCGGCGCCGCTGCGCTCCAGGGCCGCGACCAGGGCGCGGTGCTGGGCCTGGGTCGTCGCCGGGTCGGCCACCTGGTTGACGTTGTGGGCCTCGGGATCGCCGATCTGGAAGTACTCGCGGCTCGGGGTCGAAACGACGACCCGCGAAAGGCGCTCCCCTTCGTCGCGCAGCACGAGAGAGATTCTAGTACCAGCCCAACCGCACGCAAAGCCGGGGTTTCAAAGAGTGTAAGAAGGGGGATACGGGCGATGGTGGCGATATGGGGACAAGAACGGACGGGAGGAAACGGTGGACCTCATCCCCACTATCCCCCAATCCCCCCCTTGGTATTCGATTTGGATTTCCTTTGCGTCTTTGCGCCCTTGCGTTTTTTCCCCGGATTTGTATTGGTTTTCCCCGCGCCCTGACCCTGCGCCTTTGCGTTCCGTTTCGAATGGGCGCTAGGCCGAGGCCACCTCGACTCCGTAGAGCCCCGGGCTCGGGTCGCCCGGAAGACGGCCTTTCGCGAGCGCGCGGAGCACGACCTCGGGGTCGTGCCGGAAGCTCACGACCCGCTTCTCGCCGTCGAGCCGCGAGGCGATGACCGCCCTCTCGTACTCCAGCACCTCCCTGAAATAGGGAATGTCGAGCGCGAGCGTCGCCAGATGGCGACCGAAGCGCAGCGCCTCGAGCGGCGCGGAGGGAGAAGGCGTCTCTTTTTTCCAATACGCCTCCAGAAGCGAGCGAAAGAACGCCGGTCCCGCCGCCGACACCACCAGGCGGGACGTGAGCGCCAGGTGCTTCGCGACCATCGATGCGCGGGAATCCGAGAGGATCTGCCGGGCGGCCGCGAGCCCGGGATCGCGGAGGAGCTCCTCGGCGAGATTACCGCGGACGTTTTCGTTTTTTCCCACGACCAGGCCTCCGAGCGTGTCTTCCCACTCTCGCGGGTTGATCCAGCGCTCTTGCCTCCATCGGGAGCTCCGCCGCCGCGTTCGAGAGGAGGCTCCGTCGGCTTTGCCCCGCTCTTTCCAGAGCGACCTCAGAACCCGAATCTGTTCGCTGAGCCCGGAAGCCCCCAGGCGAGCGACGGAATCCGGGTGGATCTCGAAGAGGATCGCGCCCAGGTTGGGAAGCCGCGGCACGAGCGCCGCGGCGATCTCGATCAGGGATTCGAGGATCACACCCGGCCGCACCCCGAACCCGTAGCCGGTTCGCTGGCTGCCGGAGCCCAGCCGAAGATCCCACACGCGCTCCAGCGGAATCTCGTCGAGAAAGCGCGCGACCGGATAGCGTCCGTTCGCCGCGTTGATCCAGACGCTCCCGAGGTCGAGAACGATCCCGCAGTCGGCGTCTTCCACCACTTCGGCGAGAAACTC
>DAISKN010000599.1:0-4569 GCA_036820975.1 Acidobacteriota bacterium
TGGCCCGGCGTGTGGCCGGGCGTGTGCGAGACATCGAACTTGACGCCCTCCAGCTCCAGGGTATCGCCGTCTTCGAGATAGCGGTCCGGCGTCACGTTCTTGAGCCCGGTAAGGCCGTACTTCGCGGCCGAGCTTTCGATCGAAGTACCGGCGTCCCGCTGAGGGTCAGCGCCGAATCCTCCGGAGCGCGTCTTCCGCCGCCCATTGGACCCGCGGCGCGCGCGCCAGCGTTTCCAGAATCGGTATCGCTTCCACCGCTTCCGGACCGATGGATCCGAGCGCCGAGGCCGAAGCCCGAAGCACCTGAACGTCCTCGTCCGCGACCGAGGCGGCGGCGACGAGATCGGAGATCGCGGGCCGGGCATCGGCGCCGATGACCGCGATGGCGTTCGCCGCCATCGTCCTCACGTTCACGTCCGGATCGCGGAGCGCTGCCCGGAGCGCATCGAGCGCCGGGGCGGCGCCAGGGCCAGAGTCCCGAAGCGCAATCGCCGCGAGGCCGCGGAGCAGCGGGTCCTCGCTCGCGAGGGATCGAGCGAGAGCGGAAACCTCGAGGGAGGGGAGTCGGGGCGGCGCCGCCTTCGAGGCGGAGGCCCAGGCCTCGGTTCCCGTCTTCGCCAGGATGACGTTGTCGACAGCGAGACGGTGCCCGGAAGAGTCCGGGTGCCTGCCGAGGCAGACGAAGGTCAGCGTATGGTGTCCCCGTGAAAGCCGGGGCCACCCTACTTGGTAGTCGTAGCCGACGTAGGTCTCCGGGGCGTAGCCGTCGAAGCGATCCTTCACCAGCACGTCGGCACCGGGCTCGTGCTCCAGGTCCGGAGCCTGCGGAGGCTTGCCGTCGAGGAGAACCGTGTACATTCCGTACTCCGGTCCCTGCGCGATCTGGGTATAGACCTCGTAGTCGCCGTCCTCGGGGACGTCGAACGGAACCTCGATCCGCGAGCCCGTCCCTTTGCCCTCGAACGCGAGAACGTCCTTCGACCAGAAGAGCTCCTTCACCACGGAGGCCTCCCCGTCCTCCGCCCGGACGTCGGCCAGAGCTTCCTCGACTTCGATCTGATGGGCGTTTCCCTGGGGGAGGCGCGCCCTCCCGTAGGGGAGATCCGGAAGGCCGCGCGCGATCCCGTGCTGGTACCAGAAGGCTACGCTCGAGATGAGGTCGGTCCTCTCTCCGAACGCGGACTTCACCGAACCGTCGGGCTGGAACGTCCAACCGCGATGCTCCATCTCGAATCGGAGCGAGCGGGTGAAGGGGACGGGGTCGAGAACGTGCCATCGATAGGCGGTCATGCGCGACCCGAGACCTGTGCCCTGGGCGACGGGAACGCCGCTGTAGAGGCCCTCGCTCACGTGGAGTCCCCAGGCGTCGTTGAAGTAGTCCTCGGTACCCGTCCCCTCGATCGCGGGAGTCTTCGCGCCGTCGACGTAGAAGAAATCGTCGCCTTCGCCGAACCAGCCCGCCTCGGCCTGGACGACGGAGAAGACCGTTCCGACGAAGTGGCCCTTCCCCTCGACGTCGAGGAGCGTGTAGCGGCCGCCTCCCGTGCTCGGAAGCGCCTGGCGGTAGTGCGCGTGGAAGTACGGAGTGTCTTCGGGGAGCGAGGGGAGCTTCCGCCAGTCCACGTGGTAGTAGAGGTTCTGGACCCGCCGCGTGCCTTCGTTGGTGATGGTGACCCGGCAGGACTTCCGGAAGGGCATCGGCCAGAAGGCGTTTCGCGACCTGCCCTCCGAGCTCACCCGTAACATGGCGGACTGCACCTTCGCTTCGAACCCGTGGCCCACGCCGAAGAAATCGCCGAGGGGCGCGTCGACGCTCGGGACCTCGCTCCCGTCGTAGTAGACGCGAAGGCGAAGAAGACGCGGCCATCCGTACTCGCTCGCGGCGACGGTTACCCACAGGTGGCTCACGACGCCGGGACCCTCGAGCTCCGCGAGAACCGTGGTCTCGCCGGGAATCGGCCGCTTGCTGTCGTCGTTGGAATCGAGATTCGGGTTGTTCGACGAGCTTCGATAGGCGGCGAAATCCTTGGGCTGGAGAAGACCGAAGGGGTCGTAGATCTCGCTTTGTGCCGCTGCCTCGAAGGCGATGAGGAGGGAAACCGCGGTCAGAAACGTTCTCATGGGCCGCAATTCTAGAACCCGCCGTGGTATCTTGCCATCGATGCCAACGAGGAAAAAAGCGGACGTGGCGATCGTCGGCGGCGGCATCATCGGCGCTTCCATCGCCTACCACCTCGCGGCCCGCGGAGTCTCGGGAATCGTCGTCTTCGAGCGCGAGGAAGAGCTCGGGACGGGCTCGACGGGCAAGTGCGCCGGCGGCGTCCGGCTTCAGTTCTCGACGGCGGCGAACGTGGAAATGTCCCGCATCGGCATCGCCGCCTTGAAACGCTTCGAGCAGGAGCTCGAGCAGCCCGTCGATTTCAAGCAGAACGGATACCTCTTCGTGCTGACGACGGAGCAGCATCTCGAGACGTTCCGGGGAAACGCCGAGAAACAGCGGGCCCTCGGAGTCCCGGTCGAGGTGATCACGCCCGAGCAGGCCCGCGGCATCGTGGCCGATCTCCGCATCGACGACCTCGTCGGTGCGACGTTCTGCCACGAGGACGGAATCGCGAACCCCCACGCGATCGTGCAGGGCTACGCGCGCGGAGCGCGGCGGCTCGGGGCGACGTTCTTGAAATCCTCGGAAGTCACGTCGATGGAGGTTGCCTCGAGCCGCGTCGTTTCGGTCACCGCCTCCGGGGAACGATGGGACGTCGGAAGAGTCGTGAATGCCGCCGGACCCTGGGCGAAGGTGGTCGCGGGGTACGCCGGAATCCGGGTGCCGGTCGAGCCGGTGCGCCGCCAGTACTTCATCACCAAGCCCCTCGAGTGGATACCGGACGATTTCCCTCTACTCATCGATTGGGGCACCGGCGTCTACATGCACAAGGAGAGCGGAGGGATGCTGGTGGGCGAATCGGATCCAAAGGAGCCCCCGAGCTTTCACCAGCAGGTGGACTGGGACTTTCTCGCCACCGTGAGCGAGCATGCCATCGCCCGGATTCCCCGGCTCGAAGAGGCCGAAGTCGCGACGGGAGTCGCGGGTCTCTACGAGATCTCTCCCGACCACAACGCCATCCTCGGCCCCGTGCCCCTCGTCGAGAATTTCTTCTGCGCCAACGGATTCTCGGGCCACGGAATGATGCACGCGCCCGCAGTCGGTCTCGTGATCGCGGAGCTCCTGACCGAGGGCCGGGCGAGGAGCGTGGACCTCGCGCCCTACGCCATCGAGCGGTTATCGCGTCCCTCCGCCGGCGAGTACAACGTGATCTGAGATGTGGCTCGCGGCCGCGGTGTCCCCGGCGCTCGTTCACGCCGACGTCGTCGACTACGCCTCCGGCGCCCTCCTCGAGAGCGAAGGAGTCGGCGAAGGAGATCTTTCTCGACAACTTCGGTCCGGGTAACGATCGAATGGTCGGCCAACGCCGTGACGCTGGTGATTCGCGACGAGAAGAACCGCGCGGGCTTCGGGATTCGGGTGCCGATGGGCGCGCTCCGGCTCCCTTCCGGCCGAGCTCGTCAACCCGTACAATGGTGACCGCCATGTTTCCGAAGGAAGTCTTTCGCGAGCGGCGTCAAAGGCTGCTCGACCGTCTCGGAGACGGGCTCCTCCTCCTGCCGACGGCCAGGCTCCAGATCCGGAACGGCGACGTGTTCCATTCGTTCCGCCCCGATAGCGACTTCTACTACCTGACGGGGCTCGAAGAGCCCGAGGCGTTTCTCGCCGCTTACCGGCTCGTCCGGGGAAAGCACCACGCGATTCTATTCGTCCGGCCTCGCGATCCCGAGCGCGAGGTCTGGGACGGCCCTCGGCTCGGTCCCGGAGGCGCTCGACGAAAGCTGGGAGTGGACGAAGCTCTCCCGGTCTCCGATCTCTACTCCCGCATCGAGGCTCTTCTTCGCGATGGGCGGCGGCTCTTCCACCGGCTTGGCGACGACGAGGTCATGGACCGTTCCCTCTCGACCGTCTTCGAGAGAATCGCCATCCTGAAGTATCGCGGCAACCCCGCAGCTCACCCCGCGATCGAGGACCCGAGGCCCGCGATCGCCGAGGCGAGACTCATCAAGGACCGCCATGAGATCGAGGCCCTGGAGACGGCGGCGTCGATTGCCGCGGCGGGCCATCGACGGGCGATGATCGACGCCGCCCCGGGAATGATGGAGTACGAGCTCCAGGCGGAGCTCGAGGCGGAGTTCCGCCGCCGGGGCTCGAAGAGAAACGGCTACGACTCCATCGTCGCGAGCGGAGCCAACGCCTGCATCCTTCACTACGTCTCGAACTCAAGGAGGATGCGGGGCGGAGACATGGTCCTGGTGGACGCGGGAGCGGAGGCCGGCTACTACACGGCGGACATCACCCGGTCGTTCCCCGTTTCGGGATCCTTCTCCGAGCCGCAGAAGGCCGTCTACGGCGTCGTCCTGCGCGCTCAGAAAGCGGCGATTCGCGCCGTCGGTCCGGGGAAGCCCTGGAACGCTCCCCACCGCGCGGCGGTCCGCGTCATCGTCGACGGGCTGCTTCGTCTCGGA
>DAISKN010000600.1:0-4556 GCA_036820975.1 Acidobacteriota bacterium
CCACGTGGGTGAAGCCCATGTCCAGGACGTAGCGGACGAGCTCCTCCGCCTGCTCGCGATAGGTGAGGAATCCTCCCTCCGCGCCCTTCTTCCACGAGCCCAGATGGACTTCATAGAGGGACCAGGGAGCGGTGAGCCGGTTCACGCCGCCGCGCTTCTGCATCCAATCGGAATCGCTCCATTCGAACGAGAGATCCCAAACGATCGAGGCGCTTTCGGGGGGCTCCTCGCGAAAAAAGGCGAACGGGTCGGTCTTGTCCACCTCATACCCCTTGCCGGCGGGGAAGCGCGACTTGATTCGATACTTGTATCGCGCCCCCTTGCCCACGCCGGGGAGGAAGCCTTCCCAGATCCCGCTCGCCTCCGTCAGCTTCAGCGGTGAAGCGGTCGGGCTCCAGCCGTTGAAATCTCCCATCACCGACACCGTCGACGCATTCGGGGCCCAGACGGCGAAGAAGCATCCCTCCCGCCCTTCGTGGGTGCCGAGATGAGACCCCAGGAGATCGTGGAGGCGGGAATGAGTGCCTTCGCGGAAGAGGTAGACGTCGTGATCGGAGAGGCGAGGCATGACGCTGCATGATAATCGAGAGTTGACACCGCCGCTCCCCGGAGGGACACTGACTGTTCGGAGGAATCGAGTGAAAAGGACCGAGCGTCACCATCTGAAGCAGGACGAGCTCGTAAGCGGCATCGGGCAGGCGACCCACTGGTTCCAGGAGCATCGGAACAATGTGGTGAACGCGGTTCTCGTCGCTCTGGGGGCGGGGCTCCTGCTGGGCGGGATCTACGTCTATCGGACGCGCAAATCCGAGGAGGCGCGCGCTCTCCTCGCCGAGGCGCTGAAGCAGTACCACGGCGAAGTCGGACCCGACACCGGTGCGCCATCGACCGGTCCCCGATTCGCGACCGCGGAGGAGCGGTATCGGACCGCGCTCACGTTGCTGGAGAAGGTGGCGAACGATTTTTCCGGCTACGACGCCGGGCGCCAGGCGCGTTACTACCAGGGTCTCTGCCAGGCGGGTCTCAAGGATTTCGAGGGGGCGGAGAAGACTCTGCAGGATCTGAGGTCCCGGGACCGGAGCCTTCTTTATTACCTGGCTTCGAAGGCGCTCGCCTCGATCGCGACCGAGCGAGGGAATCACTCCGCGGCGGTCGAGATCTATCGCCCGCTGGTGGAGGACGCGCAGAACCCTCTTCCCAAGGACTACCTGCTGTTCGAGCTCGCGAGGGCCGAGGAGCGAGCGGGCAACTTCGAGCAGGCGCGCCAGTACTACGATCGCATGGTCGCCGAGCATCCCGAGTCCCAGCTTCGCGGCGACGCCGTGAGCCGGAGAGAGATTCTGGAGCTCGAGACCACGGCCTCGGGCGGCTGATCCCTGGCATGTCCGCGAGAAAACGAAGCGGTCTCTTCTGGTTCGTCCTCGTCTCCGGGGCGTTCCTGACGTTTTTCGCCGGCTCGCTGTATCTCGTGGTGCGGAGCTTTCGGGGCGCGGTGTCGCCCGTGGCGCGGGGCTCCGCCCTCGAAATCGATCTCGCCCTGGCGTTTCCGGAGGATACCCTGGTCGAGCTCGGAGGCGGGTTCTTCGGCTACCAGAGTCTGACGTTTCGCGATCTCCTCGGCGCCATCACCCGCGCCAAAGAGGACTCCCGCGTCGAGAAGCTGCTCCTGCACGTTCGTCCCACGGGTCTCGGTTGGGGTCATGCCGCCGAGCTCAGGGATCACCTCCTGGACTTCAAGTCCTCGGGAAAGCCGCTCGTGGCCTTCGTCGAGTACGGCTCCAACCGGGACTACTTCCTGGCGGCGGCGGCCGACGAGATCTTCATTCATCCCCGAAGCATGCTCGATCTGCGCGGGGTGCGCGCCGAGGCGATTTTCGTTCGCGGAGCCCTCGAAAAGGTCGGAGTCGAAGCGGAGTTCGAGCGGTTCGCCGCGTACAAGAGCGCGCCGGAGATGTTCCTTCGAGACGAGATGAGTCCGGAAAGCCGCGAGGCGGTCGAGGGACTGGTGGCGACGGTCCACGACTCCTTGGTGGATGCCCTGATCCAGGGGCGGGGGATGGAGCGCGGGCAGGCCGCGGGTCTCATCGCAAAGGGGCCCTTCACCGCGGAAGAAGCCCTCGAGCTCGACCTGGTCGACGGCCTCCACTATATCGATGAAGTGAAGAAACGGCTCGCGCCGGAGGGCAAGGACGAGATCGCGACGGTGCCCGTCGTGCAGTACATCCATGGCTCTTCCCCGGCACCCTCGTTCGGCGCGAAGGCCAGAATCGCCGTCATCTACGGCATCGGCGCCATCGTGGGCGGCGAAAGCACCGAGGACGGTGTTTTCGGAAGAGTCATGGGCTCGGACACCATCGCCGAGGCTTTCGAGAAAGCGCGCGAGGACGAGAGCATCGACGCCGTCGTCTTCCGCATCGACAGCCCCGGAGGGAGCGACGTCGCATCGGACGTGATCTGGCGCGAAGCCACTCTCACCCGGGAGAAGAAACCGGTCGTGGTATCGATGGCCGACGTCGCCGCGTCCGGCGGGTACTGGATCGCGACTGCCTCGGACGCCATCGTGGCGGAGCCAACGACCGTCACCGGGCCGATCGGAATCTACGCGGGCAAGTTCAACCTCGCGGGCCTCTACGACAAGATCGGAGTCTCGACCGACGGCGTCGAAAGCTCGAGCAACGCCGATTTCTTCAGCAGCAGCCGCCGGTTCACCGCCGAGGAAAGGGAGAAGCTTCGCCGGATACTGGAGTCGGGCTATCAGGCGTTCCTCGAGAGGGTGGCGGAGTCGCGGAAGAAGACCACGGACGAGGTGCACGCCGTGGCCCAGGGCAGGGTCTGGTCCGGGCGCGATGCGAAGGAGCTCGGGCTCGTCGACGAGCTCGGCGGACTGAAACGCGCCCTCGACATCGCGAAGGAGAAGGCGGGCTTCGACGCCGACGCGAAGGTGGAGCTCCGGATTCTCCCGGAGAAGAAGCCGCTCTTCGAGTACCTGCTGTCGAGCTTCGCCATGAGCTCCGAGTCGAAGCTCACGCTCCTGGACCCGAAGGAGATTCTCGCGCGCTCACCCCTCCTCAGAGCCATCGCGACCGGCGCTCCCCTGGCACTGATGCCGTTCCAGATCCGAATCCATTAGCGCAAAGGCGCAAAGACGCCAAGAGAACCCAGAACAAGGGGGATAGGGAGATTGGGGAGACGTGGAGATACGTCGACCCATCGAAAGAGTCTTGATTTATCTGCTTATCCCCCCGGTCTCCCCATCCCCCTTGTATTTCTTCTTCGGCCTTTGCGCCTTGCGTTTCTGTTCTCGATTCAGGTGAGTCTCTTCTTGAGCTCGCTCAGCAGCTGAAGCGCTTCCATCGGAGTCATGCGATCCGGGTCGATGTGCTGGAGCTCCGAGACCACCCGTTCCTCGGCGTCGGCGAAGAGAGAGAGCTGACGGGCGCCCGTGGCCGCGCCCTCTCCGGCGAGACGGGGCCGGCCCTCGACGTCGAACTCGTTCTTCTCCAGGTTCAGCAGGATCTCCTGGGCCCTTCGGATGAGACCCGGCGGGAGCCCCGCGAGCCGCGCCACCTGGATCCCGTAGCTCCGATCCGACCCTCCTTCGAGGACTTTCCGCAGGAATACGATGTCGTCGTGCCATTCCCTGGCGGAGACGTGGCAGTTGACGACGCCCGGGATCTCCGCCGCGAGGTCCGTGAGCTCGTGGTAATGGGTGGCGAAGATCGTCTTCGATTGCAGGCGCGGAGCGGTCGCGATGTGCTCCGCCACCGACCAGGCGAGCGACAGGCCGTCGTAGGTCGCGGTTCCGCGTCCGATCTCGTCGAGAAGGATGAGGCTCTTCCGCGTCGCGTGGTTCAGAATATGGGCGGTCTCCTGCATCTCGACCATGAACGTGGAACGGCCGCGGTACAGGTTGTCCGAGGCGCCGACGCGGGTGAAGATGCGGTCCACGAGAGGAATCTTCGCCTCTGAGGCGGGCACGAACGAGCCGAGGTGGGCCATGAGGACGATGAGCGCGGTCTGCCGGAGGTACGTGGACTTGCCACCCATGTTGGGGCCGGTGAGGATGACGAGGAATCGCTCCTCGTCGAGCGACAGGTCGTTTCCCACGAAAGGCTCGGCGCTCGTCGCTTCGATGACCGGGTGTCGCGCGTCCTTGAGCTCGAGGGCGAAGCCGTCGTGGAGCCGCGGCTTGGTGTAGTTGGATGCCGCCGCCACCTCGGCGAGCGAGAGGAGCACGTCGAGCTGCGCGACCGCCTGGGCGGTCTTGCGGATGCGGGACGCCTGCTCTCGAACCCGGCGGTTGAGAGCGGAGAAGATCTCCCGCTCGAGCGTCTGAATGCGCTCCTCGGCGTTCAGGATCTTCTCCTCGTACTCTTTGAGCTCCGGGGTCACGTACCTCTCCGAGCCCACCAGGGTCTGCTTCCGGATGTAGTCTTCGGGGACGGCGCCGAGGTTCGACTTCGTGACCTCGATGTAATAGCCGAAAATCTTGTTGAAACGGACCTTGAGCGAGCCGATTCCGGTGCGCTGTCTCTCCCGGGTCTCGATGCGGGCGA
>DAISKN010000601.1:0-4555 GCA_036820975.1 Acidobacteriota bacterium
ATCGGAGAGGAATCCTCCCCGACGACGGGACCGAATCCAAGGAGAACCGGGCGTTCAGGCGCCCTTGAATCAGGCGCCCTTGAATCAGGCGCCCTTGAATCAGGCGCCGTTGAATCAGAAGCCTTCGATCTGGGGCCCGGCGACGGTGATTCGGTAGAGAAGCCTCTGGTAGCGTTCGCCGTCGAAGGGGGTCGGGGCGTGCAGAATCGAACGATTGTCCCAGACGACCACGTCTCCCTCCGCCCACCTGTGAAAGTAGGCGAACTCCGGGCCCGTCGCATGTTCCAGGAGATCCGAGAGGAGATCCTCGGCTTCGTCCGCTCCGAGCCCGTCGATGGACGCGATGTGGCACTTCGGGATGTAAAGTGACTTCCGGCCCGTCACCGGGTGCCGGGCGACGAGCGGCCGCCGCTGCGGCGGGAACCTTTCTCTGAGCTCCGCGGAGAGCGGCGGGCGGTGCGGGTTTCTTCGCCGCAGGGTCTCGTTGAGGTGCTCGTACGAGTGGACCGCGGTGAGGCTTTCGAGCCTCTTCCGGGTCGCGGCCGGAAGCGCGTCATAGGCGCTCGCCATTCCCGCGAATCCGGTCTCGCCCCCCGATGGAGGCGCGACGACGGAAAGAAGGCAGGAGCCGAGAGGTTGAGGATGCCGGAACGTATCGTCCGAATGCCACAGGAGAGGCGGTGGATCGGCCTCGATGAAGAGCGCTCGGTACCGGCCGTTCTCCTTCAGGTTGCCGAGGCGGAGGATCTCGGGGTGGCCGGGGAGGAGAAACGCCGGGTCGTATTTGTCGTTGGACTCGATCTCCCCGAAAACCGAAGCAAAGTCGCGGAAGTCGTCCGGCGATAGGTGCCGCTGATCCCGGATCAGAAGGAGGCCGCCCGAGGCGTGAAAGCTCTCGCGAAGTTGAGTCCTCTCCGCCTCATCCAATGAAGCGAGGTCGAGGCCGGTGAGCTCGACACCAAAACCCGAGGGGGTGAGCGCCATCGGCGCCCATGCTACGCCAGCGCGGGCGAACCGTGCGAGTTGAGGCAGCTTCTGGTCATCATCACCGGCGGCTCGGCAACGAGTTCGAGACCGCGCGGGGTATCATCGACTCGAAGACGTTTCAGGAGGTGACCTCATGATCCGAGCCTGCAAGGCCTGCGGCAAGAAGAACCACATTCCCGCCCGGCACCTCGCGAGCACCGGGAAGTGCGGAGCCTGCAAGTCGCCGCTCCCGCCGGCGGACGAGCCGATCGAGGCCGACCCGGCTCTCTTCGACGAAGTGCTGCGGGACGCGCGCGTTCCCGCGCTCGTGGACTTCTGGGCGGAGTGGTGCGGCCCCTGCCGCATGGCGGCACCGGAAGTCGCGCGGGTGGCGAAGGAGATGGCGGGCCGCGCCCTCGTCCTCAAGGTGGATACCGAGCGACACCCGGATCTCGCCGCTCGCTACGGAGTCCGGAGCATCCCGAACTTCGTCGTGCTCAAGAACGGTCAGCCCGTGCGCCAGGAGGCGGGCCTCGTGAAGTACGACGCGATGAAACGCTGGCTCGAGGAGGCGGCTTAGTACCTCGACAGATCGTCCCTGAGCCTCCCCGCTTCCTGCACCAGAGGCCGTCCCCAGCTCACGTGGTCGGGAGGACTCTCACCCCACTGAGCCTGCGGATCGAAGAGAACGAAGGAGTCCCACTCGACGCGATCGGGATTTCCCTCGCGCTCGCCGAGCTTGGTCACGTTCTGGTCGAACCAGCGGCCCGCGATCTTTCGATCGTCCCAGAAGCTCGTGACCCGGGGATCGTCGAGGAGATCGGTCGGCTTCACGCGGGACTTCGCCCCGCGGTCGTCCTCCACCATCTCGAAGTAGATCGCGTAGACCCGCAGATCGGCGTCAGGCCTCGCCTCCAGAATTTCCTTCTGCACCCGCCGGGCGCCGCTTACGCAGGCCCCTCACGTAGGCGAGAGCAGTAGAACGACGCGGGCTTTGCCCGAATCCCGCTGGAACGCGGCCTTCAAGTCGTCGATCGACTCGAGCTCCGTCCACGGGCTCGAGCCGCCGCAGAAGATCGCCGCCGTCGCGACGAGAGCGGTGACGCTTGCCGCCCTCATGGGTGCAGCATCCCTATCGGATCTCCCTGCGGAAGCGGGGGCGCCTTCGGACGCGGCACCGTGCCTTCGGGGCGGTTCTGCCACCGCCGGATGTCCTCGAGGGCGAGCTTGCGATGTGCGGTCGCGGCCTCGGCCTCCAGCCGGTCGGCGAGCCCGTCGAGCTTTTCCGAGAGGACGGCGCGCACCCGTGCCGGGTTGTCGGCGCTCGAGCCTTCCTGGAGAAGCGCATCGAGGACGCTTCTCTGGGCGATTTCCTGAACCTGCGCCAGATAGCCGCCTGAGGGTCTCGGAGCGTTCCACGTCTTCTCGAGGAGCCGGTCGACGACGTCGTCGAGACCGGGATACTCCTCGCTCCGGCTTCCGTACTCGACGAGCCGCGCCATCCTCTCGGGATGGAGGATGAGAGACGCGGTGAAATCGGCGGCGATGTCCGCCGCGGTCAGTGGATCGAAGACCAGTCCGGTCGCGCGCGGGAAGATCTCTCCTTCGTCGTGGCGATAGGCGGGCGGCGGGATCACCGCCAGGATCCTCTCGGGCACCGCGAGGAACTCCGGCTCCAGCGTCGAAAGCGCCGCGTCGAGAGCGCGCCTCTGCTCGTCCCCCGGCACGATGGTGACGGGGACCTGACCGTCCCCTCGAAGCGCGTAGTAGTAATCGACGCCCCCGAGGCTGTTGAGCGCGCCGTTTAGCTGAAACCGATGGTGGAGGTAGAGCGGGAGAAGCGCCTGCTCCAGGAGAGACATCGGCTCACCCTCCCGGATCACTTCCGGACCGAAGCTCTCGAGACCGATACGCCGCACTTCGATCTCTTCGCGGAGCGTCGTCACCAGGTTCGCGCCGTTGTCCCAGACGGAAGCGAGTGGATGAGCGCCTCCGATGATCCGGTTGTCGGTGTGGTCCATGAAGCGCACTTCGCTTCGGAGCCCCGCCTGCACGATGGCGTCGAGCGCCTCGGCCTCGTTCGTGCCCGGAGGAAAGTCCGAGTAGAGCCAGCGGACCGAGAGCTTGTCGTACTCGCCGATGCCCGCGGCGTAGGCATCGGAGAGATCCAGCTTTCCGTTGCGAACGCGGACATGAGGCGCGGGATAGTCCATGACGCTCGCGCGCCCTCCATAGGTGCTCGCGAGGTAGTTGTGCGGGAACCCGAGGGTGTGCCCCACCTCGTGCGCCGAGAGCTGGCGAACGCGCGCGAGGGACATCGCGACCGCGTCCGCGCCCGGGGTCACCTGCGCCAGGTAGGTGAAGACCGGACTCGCGCTGAAGTCGCAGGCGCTGAGGCCGGCAGCCCCCGCGGGAAACTGCGGCAGGAGACCTTTCCCGATCAGGTAGTCCTGCCGGAGGCGGAGGCTTCCGAGATTCACGTTGCCCTTGAGGATCTCCCCGGTGCGCGGATCGATGACACCGCCGCCATAGGACCAGCCGCGGGTCGAACGATGCGTCCAGTGAATCATGTTGTAGCGGATGTCCTGGGGATCGGCTCCCTCGGGAAGGACCTCGACGCGGAAGGCGTCGATGAACCCCGCGGCCTCGAACGCCTGGTTCCACCAGCGCGCGCCGTCGAGAAGCGCGCTTCGCACCGGCTCGGGCACTCCGCGGTCGAGGTAGTAGACCAGGGGCTCGACCGCTTCGCTCCGCGCCGCAGTCGGGTCTTTCTTCTCGAGGCGGTGGCGCGCGACCCACTTCACCCGGACGTTCTCGTCGATGGGCGTCGCGTAGTCGTGAAACGTCGGGCCGAAGACGCCGATGCGGGGGTCGGCGACGCGCGTCTCGAAGGGCGTCTCCGGGAGCTCGACGAACGAGTGGTGCTCGCGAAGCGTGACCGCATCGCCGCTCGCCGCGACCGACTGCACCAGCGGGCCCGGCTTCGGGTTCGTGAACGTGAGGAGCACTTCGACTTCGGTGTTCCCGGGGAAGTTCTTGATGCTCGGCCTGTAGAAGACGCTCCGGCTTCGGTCGAGCTGGAAGCTTCCCTGGCCCGCCTGCTCCATCGCGAGCGCCGCTCCGTGGGTGTCCCGAAGGAAGAAATCGCTGGCGTCGACGAGGACGGCCGCTCCCGTGGAGGCCACCACCTCGAACCCCCAATGGACCGAAGGGGCGAACGCGTCCTCGACGGCCTTCACCTCGTCGGGATTGTCGCTGATCGCGCGGTAGCGATAGTTGGGCTCGAGGAGGAGCACCCTCGGACCGACGCGGATCGCCTTCAAGACGAGCGTTTGTCCCAGTTGGCCCCGGTCGAGGCCGACGGGGTTGCTCCCGAGCCCGGAGGCGAGAGAGACCTGGTAGAGGAACTCGCGATCGAAGGAGTCGATCTCCCAGTACAGTTTCCCCGTCGATTCGTCCCAGTAGAGATCGAAGAATCCTTCGAGGCGCTCCATGCCCGCGGTCTTTTCCGCGATGCTGGAAAGACCTTCCGGTGCCATGGCGAGGAAGACCGAGAGAGCGAGACCAAGCATCGAGACCTCCTAGTGAT
>DAISKN010000602.1:0-4553 GCA_036820975.1 Acidobacteriota bacterium
GATCGATCTCTTCTACGACGACTCTGATCTCCAGATGGACGGTGAGCGGCAGATTGTGTTCCCTGCTCATTGGATTGGGTCATTCGCCGATGGCGCGTACATTGAGGAGATAAGCGTCAACGGCCCAACCTCGGACAATGCTCTCACCATCTCCCCGGTTTGGTATTCTGCGGTTTCTTGGGACTCGGACAGCTTTCTAGGGCTCAACCTTGATCGTCGAGTTTGGTATTGGGAGGACCAGACCGGAGCCGGCCTTCAAGGGCGGATTATTGGCGTCGTTCCTGAGCCGAGCGCATTCGCCCTCTTCGGCGCCGCCAAGGGAAGCTCGGGCTGGAAGAAGCTCCTGGGGCTCGGCGCCGGCAAAGAGGAGCCGGCCGGCACGAGCGCGGCGAGGGAGTCCCTCGCATCCGGCGACTGGCAGCGCGCCGCCAAGATCTTCGAGGAAGACGGGCGCTTTCGCGAGGCGGCCAAGATCTACCAGGGCCACGGACAGAACTATGAAGCCGCGCGCCTCCTGGTCCAGGCGGGAGCGCTCACCGAAGCGGCGCACGTCTTCGAGCGCGTGGGCCACTTCCTGAAAGCCGCGGAGGTGTGCGCCCAATCGGGCGACAACCGGCGCGCGGGGGAGAACTACCGGAGATACCTCGAGGATCGGTTCGGGAGCCTGGTGGTCACGCGCTCGCCCACGGACCACGCGGAGTTCACCAAGTACTGCCGCCTCGCCGGCCAGGCGTTCGAGCGCGCGGGCCTCCTGGAGCAGGCGGCGGAGGTGCTCGAGCGCGGGGAGCAGTGGGAGGAGGCGGCGGCGCTCTTTCTCAAGCTCAAACGCCACGTGAAGGCCGCCGATCTCTATCAGCGGGCGGGTGCCGTGGCCCAGGCGGCGGACGTCTACGCTCAGGCGGGCGATCGGGTGCGCGCGGCGCAGATGCGCGGCGAGTGGCTCTACAAGAAAGACCAGAAGAACGAGGCCGCGGTGCAGTTCCTACTGGGAGGAGATCCGTTGAGGGCGGCGGAGGTCTACGAGGAGGCCGGGAACTATCTCGACGCCGCGCGCTGCTACGAGCACTGCGGCGCCCACCGGCAGGCGGCGGAGGCCTACGAGCGCGTGGGGCAGCTCGGCCGGGCGGCGGAGATGTACGGGCGCTGTCAGGAGTATCAGAAGGCCGCGGCACTCTACGAGGGAGTGGAGGACTTCGAGGAGGCGACCCGCATGTACGCCGAGGCGGGCGCTTACTACCGGGCGGCGACGCTCGCGCGGAAGAAGGGGCTGACCGACCTCGCGATCGACTATCTGCAGAGGGTCCAGTCCACCGACGCCCACTACCAGGACGCGCTGGTGGAGCTCGCCCACAGCTTCATGGAGCGGGATCTCCCCGGAGTCGCGGTCGAGAAGCTGAAGAAAGCGCTCACCGGAGCGACACTTTCGGCGAAGAACATGGACATCTATCACACGCTCGCCGTCGCCTCCGAGCAGATGGGAGACTTCCGCGGAGCGGCCGACATCCTGAAGCAGATCGTCGCCGAGAACTACGCCTACCGCGACGCCGTCGGGCGGCTCCAGGAGATCGAACGGAAGCTCTCGCAGGCGGTGGCCGAGCCGGCGAAGAGGTCGCCCGCCGAAGAGGAGCTCTCCGACAAGAAGCGCTACGAGTTCGTGGAGAAGCTCGGCGCCGGCGGGATGGGCATCGTCTATCGCGCACGCGATACGCGCCTCAACCGGGTCGTCGCCTACAAGATGCTCATGGAGCAGTTCATGGAGGTGAAAGACGTCCGGGAGCGGTTCCTGCGCGAGGCGCAGTCCGCGGCGCAGCTGAACCACCCGAACATCGTCACCGTCTACGACATGGACGTCGATCGTGACCGGAATCGCCTCTTCATCGCGATGGAGTTCGTGTCGGGGGAGTCCTACTTCGACATCCTCCAGCGCGAGGTTCGGCTCTCGACCCAGGCCGCCCTCCATTTCGTGGTGGGGGTTTTGAAGGCGCTCACCCACGCCCACGGGCACGGCGTCGTCCACCGGGACATCAAGCCCTCGAACGTGATGCTCTCGAACGATCGCGTGGTGAAGATCATGGACTTCGGTCTCGCCAAGGTGCTGCGCGACGCGAAGGCGCAGGGCAGCGAGAAAGCGAGCGGCACTCCGCTCTACATGTCTCCCGAGCAGATCCTGGGAAAGGCCATCGACTTCCGCACCGACATCTACGCCTTCGGGGGCACCGTCTATCACCTCCTCGCGGGCGAGCCGCCGTTCGTCGACGGCGAGGTCCTGTACCACCACGTCCATACCTCGCCCGTGCCGCTGAAGAAGCACCGGCCGGACGTACCCAAGCTTCTCGATCAGATCGTGATGAGCTGCCTCAACAAGGACCCCGCCTCCCGCCCGTCCTCGGACGAAATCCTGAAGCTTCTGAAGAAACAGAGCTAAAATTCCCGGATGAAGGCCGTCGTTCAGCGGGTCTCGTCCGCCCGGGTCGAGGTCGATGGCGAGAACATCGGCGAGATCAGAAAAGGCCTCCTGGTGCTTCTCGGCGTGGCGAAAGACGACGAGGAGAGAGACGCGGCCTGGATGGCGGAGAAAGTCGTCGGGCTCCGCATTTTCGAGGACGACGAAGGTAAGATGAACCGCTCGCTCATGGACGTCGCAGGCTCCCTTCTAGCGGTCTCGCAGTTCACCCTTCTCGGCGACTCGCGGAAGGGCCGCCGACCCTCGTTCATCGCCGCCGCGCCGCCGGAGACGGCCGAAGGGCTCTATCGATCGTTCGTTCAGAAAGCGCGGTCTCTCGGGGCGAGGACGGAGACGGGGAAGTTCCAGGCGCACATGGCGGTCCACCTGGTGAACGACGGCCCGGTGACGATTCTCCTCGACTCCAGGGAATGACGATGAACTTTCTTCTCGCCGTCGCGCTCCTCTCCGTCCCTCAACAGGAGGTCATCGCGCGGCTGTTCGCCGCGACTCCCGAGGGGCCTTTCATCTCGTACAGCTGGGGAGAGCATTGGAGCCGAATCCGCGGCGAGTTGAGGGGGTTCGAGGGAGAGCTCGACGTTTTCGCCTGCCTCGGCCCGTGGGTCTTCGCCGGAGGGCCGAAGGGTCTCTTTCTCTCGGACGACTTCGGCGAGAACTATCGCCGGGTGGAAAGCTGGCCGAAGGAAGCGCCCGCGATCACGAGTTTTCTCACCGCGAGACTCTTCGGGCTCGAGCCCACGATATTCGTGGGAACCTCGGCCGGGCTCTACCGCTCCACCGACTCCGGCACCAAATGGGCCCGGGTCGGTGTAGGCGAGCTCGGATCTGCAGTGCACGCCATGGGCTGGCCCGGACCCGAGCTCCTGGTCGCCACCGCCACCGGGCTCTATCGGACTCGGGACGTGGGAGAGAGCTTCGCCCGCGTGGGCGGGGGGCTTCCCGACGCGCCGCTTCTCTCCCTCGCCATCTCCAAGTACTTCGCGCTCGATCCCGAGGTCTTCGTCGGCACCGAAGGCTCGGGTCTCTTCAAGAGCACCGACGGAGGCGAGCACTTCGAGCCCGCGGGAGTCGAGGTCCTCGGGAAGGAAACGGTGCGGGCGCTCGTCTGGTGGGGAGGTCTTCTGGTGGTCGGCGCCGATGGCGGCCTCTTCCTGTCGGACGACGGCGGGAAGAAATTCAGGAAGGCGCGGGACCTCGAGGGCAGGCGCGTGCTCTCGATCTCGGTGCCGGGGGCCGAGGAGGAAGTGGCCTCGGACGTGATCGTGGGGACCGATCTCGGGGTCTTCAAGAGCTCGGACGGCGCCCAGCGATTCCGGCGAGTGCAGGAGGGCATGGGCCCAATCGAGGTCCGCGCCCTCGCCACGTTCCCCCTGCCGCCCCAGAGTCGCGAGCGACGCTCTCGTTGATCGCGACCGCCTTCCGTTCGCTTCTCGTGCCCGAGCTCGGCCTCGGGATCCTGGGAATCGGCTGGGCGGTTCTGCGCGACGGAGACGAGCTCTCCTATCAGGCGACTCCGGGGCTGATGCTCGCGGCGCTCGGGCTTACCCTGGTCTTCGCCGTCTTGAACTTCGGCCTGTTCTTCGCCGGGCGGCGGTACGAGCGCACCCGGCCGGTGTACGAGTTTCTCGAAGGCGCCATCTTCCCCCTGGTCCGCCAGGCGTCGTTCGGCGAGCTTCTCCTGGGAGCGGCGATGGCGGGCTTCTCCGAGGAGCTCTTCTTCCGCGGCCTCCTCCAGCCGGAGATCGGGCTTCCCGCCGCGAGCCTGTTCTTCGGGCTCCTCCACGGACCGAGCCGCGACCTCTGGCCGCTCGCGGTCTGGGCCGCTGGAGCGGGGGCGCTTCTGGGCCTCGTTTATTCCGCCACCGGAAACCTCCTTCTTCCGACTCTGGTGCACGCTTTCTACGACGCCGCGGCGCTCCTCTACGTTCGCTACTACTGGCGTCCCCGCGAGGTGTCGAAAGAGAGCTCTTCATGAGCGTCCCCATCCCGTTCGCCAAGACCGAGGCCCACGGGAACGACTTTCTTCTCGTCGCCGAGAGCGACGTCGAGCCCGAGTCGCGGGAGCGTGTCGCGCGGGCGATTTGCGATC
>DAISKN010000603.1:0-4542 GCA_036820975.1 Acidobacteriota bacterium
GGCCTCCTCCAGATAGCCCACCGGTTCGACACCTACCTGAAAACGCTACTTCGCGAAGTGAACAAGAGGGGAGTTCTTCAGGGGCGCTCGTCGGAGGAGACGGGCGAGGAAAACCCCGTGGGCGGAGAACCGCAGCCTAGGGCGCTGCCTTAGCCGCGCTCAAGGCTTCTTCCAGAAGCCGGGAAAACGGCTCATCTCTCGCGATGACTTCGTCGAAGTCTTCTCCCTCAATCTGCATCCGGTGCGCCCAGACCACCGCCGCCTCGAGGTAGTGCCGGGGGACTGGACTTCCTCCCGGCAGGCTCGGGTGCTTCTCCGCGCTTTCGAGTGCTTTCGCTCCGACGGTGAAGGGGAAGAACGCGAGCCCGACGTACTGCGCGTAGCCCTCCTTCTTCCAGAACGGGAGCCGCATGGCGCGAACCGCGCCGAGACGATGCTGGACGAACGTGTGGATCGCCTCGTGAGCGAGGATCTCGTCGAGCGGAGCTCTTCGTCCGTCGAAGTGGACCACGCTCGCCCCCTCGCCGTCCAGGTCGGGGAGAAAGATGGCGTTTCCGAGCTCCACGTTTCTGGCGATGGCCTCGTGGTACGGGCCGTTCAGAAGGCGATACAGGCTCTTCGAGCCGGTCACGAAAACGCGGTGGGTAGCACCGCTTCGGTGGATCTCCGAGCGGCGGAGCCGCTCCTCGGCATTCCGAAGGCGGGGGGCCACGAGCGCGTGCTGGACGGGCTTCCGGCTGTAGACGAGGAACGGGCCTTCCTCGATCCGATGCGCGAACAGCGGTTCGGGAAAGGCCAGCAGCAGTCCGTAGAGAAGAACCAGGACGGAGACCGCGGCCGCGGCGCGGGAAGAGAAACGGAGAGCGCGCCTCATCTACCTCGAGTTCGGAGGAGGCGTCGGGCGCTTCTCGATGGTATCCGGCTCGGAGATGGAGGACTTCATCGCCGCGACGATCTCGGGATCGAACTGAGTCCCCGCGTGCGCCTCCATCTCGCGCAGCGCCATTTCGTAGGGGAGGGGCGATTTGTAGGAGTTCTTGCTGGTGATGACGTCGAACGCCTCGCAGGCGCCGATGATCCGGGCGCCGAGGGGAATCGCGTCCTCTTCCAGCCGTTCGGGGTAGCCCCGGCCGTCCCACCTCTCGTGATGGTGGAGGATCATCGGAGCGAGACTCCTCCAGAAGATGATGTCCTTGAGCATCTCGTAGCCGAGAACGGGATGGAGCTCGATGCGCTCCCGGGTCCACTCCTCCATGGCGTCGAGCTTGAGAAGCCCGATGTCGTGAAGGAGCCCGGCGAAGTAGAGATCTTTCTGGGACTCCTCGGACAGACCGATGCCTCCGCCGACGAGCCTCGCGTAGCGGGCGACCCGCCTCGCGTGGCCGGCCTTGATGGGCACGTGGGTGTCCATCGCCCCGATGAGAATCTCGCTCACATGGGTGAAGTAGTTCTGCCGCGCGTCCTGGAGCCGGACGTGCTCGATGGAGATCGCCGCCTGATCGCCGAGGCTCCCGAGGAGCTTTTCGTCCTCCGCTTCGAATCCAGCGCCGTTCTTCCTGTTGAGCAGCTCGAGAACGCCGATGACCTTGCCTTCGAAGGTCAGCGGCACGCAGAGAATCGAGCGCGTCACGAAGCCGGTGGCCCGGTCGAAGCGGCGCTCGAACCGCGGATCGTTGGCGACGTCGTTCACCAGCGCCGGCTTTCCGGTCTGCGCGGTCCAGCCCGCGATCCCCTGGCCGGCCTCGACGTACATCGGCTTCACCGCGGAGGCGGCCTGGCCGGAGGCGGTGTGGAACCGGAGGCGAGCCTGCTCGTCGTAGAGGAGGATCGAGCCGGCTTCGGCGCCGAGAGTCGCCGCCGCGGTCTCGACGATGGTTCGCAGCAGGACGTCGAGGTGGATGATGCTTCGATACGCCTTGGTGACCTCGAGAACCGCGGTGAGCTTCTCGATGTACTCGACGGGATCGCGCGGACTCATGGGGCGGTGCTCATGCTCGATAGAGCGCGGTCGCTTCGGAGAGAGAGGCGACGGGAACTGACGATTTCACGGGCTTTTTCGCAGGCTAGCACGCTTTCCCTCGCGTGGTCAACAGGTTGAGAAAGACGGGGGAGAATTGACAGATTTCGCGAGCGCATGCTATCTTCCTGAAGTATAAGGACGTAGGTCCTCGACCTCCGATGAAAACCGAGCGACCCGAGTAAGGCGAGCGAGCCGATCAAGTATGTCTGGCAAGGAAAGCCCATTTGCCAAGTTCCTGACCCGCTATCGCAAAGGCGATTTCGTCTTCCGCCAGGACGAGGAAGGCGACGAGATGTACATCATCCAGTCGGGCTCGATCGCCATCAAGAAGAATGTCGGCGGCACCAGGACCACGGTGACGGTTCTGGAAAAGGGAGATTTCTTCGGGGAAATGTCGATCCTCGAGCGGCTCCCGCGAACCGCCGACGCCGAGGTGCTCGAGGACGCGGGCGTCATCAGCATCAACAGCCAGACTTTCGGCGAGATGATCCGGTCGAATCCGGAGATCGCGGTGCGGATGCTCCGGAAGTACTCGATGCGCATGCGCGAGTACTCGGAGCAGCTCGAGAACTATGCGGCGCAGAGAGCGGCCGGCGCTTCGGAGATGCCGGAGATGCCGGAGATGCCGGACGTCGACAAGCCGACGAAGGCGCCCGAAGGCACTGTGCCTTCGACGGCCACGGCCCGCGCCTACTTCGTCGCCAAGGAGAGCGGGAAGATCTATCCCATCTACAAGGACGAAGTCCTCATCGGCCGGTACGATTCGGTCACCGGGCATCGTCCCGAGGTGGATCTGACCGACGAGGACAACAACCGCAACGTGAGCCGCCGCCACGCGCGACTGCTCCACAAGGACTCGACCTACTACATCGCGGAAGAGATCGGGACGATGAACGGCACTTATATCAACGGAAATCGAATCCCGACGGGCGTCCTCACCCCGATCAAGGACGGGGACGAGGTCACGCTCTGCCGCGTGCCCGTGATCTTCAAGCTCGCCCGCTAGAGTGCATCCGTGCCGCGGGGGCCCACCCCGCGCGGCACTGAAGACGTCGGCGGGGCATTCCCACTTGTCGGGCCGGGCTCCAGCCTCCGCCCTTCCGCCTTCGCCCTTCGGGCTTCGGCGGGACCTCGCCGCAGCGCTTCGCGCGGAGGCGGGCCGGGCTCCGGCGCGGTTTCGCCCGAAGCGCTCCGCGCGAAGGCGAACGCTCGCTCGCGGAGGCTGCAGACGCTTTTTGCGCAGCCCGCTAGTTCGGATTCGGGCGGCTTCCCTGCGGCCTTCTCCGCTCGCCCTCCGTCGGCTCCTCGCCCTCCCGGCGGGGGAGCGGCTGCGGCGGCTCGTAGAGAATGTTGGATCCCCCGACGCCGTCGATCGCGTGCGGCAGTAGATCCTTCAGGGTCACGTCGGCGCGGCGGATGATCCGGGGAGTCATCATCAGGACGATGTCCGACTCCTTCACTTCCTTGCGATTGGCGGCGAACAGCCGGCCGAGGATGGGAACGTTCGCGAGCCCCGGCGTCCCGTTGAGCGACGTGCGCTCTTCGTCGCTGATGAGACCGGCGAGAAGGCTCGTTTCCCCGTCCCCCAGGCGGAGGACGGTATTGACGGCCCGGTTTCCGAACGTCGGGAGTCCGCCGTAGCCCTCGCCGGAGATGGTTCCCAGGCGGACCTCGATGGCGAGACTGATCTCGTTGTTGTGGTGGACCCGCGGCGTCACCAGGATGTTCACGCCGATGTTCTCGTACTGGAACGTCGTGACCGGCTGCTGGGGGACCCCGCCGGTCGCGATGGGTGTGAAGGTGGTTATGGGAACCGGCACCCGCTCTCCGAACTCCGCCTGGGCCGACTCGCCGTCGACGGCGCGGAGTTGGGGGTTCGCGAGCACTCGGGTGTCGCCGTCGGTGCGCAGGAGGCTCAAGACCGCTCCCGGGAGGCCGGCGACGAAGAGGTTGCTCCGCGAGTAAGTGGGCTGATCGAGCGTGGTATTCCCGGGGAAGACCGAGGTCACGATGCCCTCCTCGCCAGCGGAGCGAAGCTGAATCCCATACTCCACCAGGCGATTCCGGTTCACCTCCAGCACTTCCATCTCGACGATCACCTCGCTCCTGCTCTTGTCCAGGGACTCGATGATCGTCTCCGCCGCTTTCACCCGCTCCGGCGTGTCGACGATGGTGAGGGCGTTGGCCGCCGTCAGCGGAGCGATGCGGCGGGCGCCGAGGACGATGCGGAGGAGATCGATGGTCTCTTTGAGATCCGCGCTCGAGAGGTAGAACGTCCGCGTCACCTGCTGCTCGTACTCCCGCCTCTTGGCTTCGGTGTCGGGCACGATGGCGATGAGGCGTTCGCCCTCGACCCGGTAGAAGTTCCGGGTCATGGTGGTGAGCGACCGGAAGGCGTCTTCGAAAGTCGCGTCCTCGAGATCGATGGTCACCGGGCGATCGACGAAGCTCTCGTCGAAGATCACGTTCACTTCCGCGAGAGCTCCGAGCGACAGGAGCACGTCGCGGAGGCTCGCGTCCCG
>DAISKN010000604.1:0-4508 GCA_036820975.1 Acidobacteriota bacterium
CGACGACCCCGAGCTGTCCGGCCTCGTGACCGTCCAGCATGGAGGCGAGATCTCGTTTCCACTCCTGGGCGACGTCGGGGTGAACGGGCTCACCGCGAGGGAGGTGCGGGAGACTCTGACCCAGCTCCTGGAAAAGGACTACCTCGTCGACCCTCAGGTCGCGGTCAGGGTCAAGGAGCACCGCTCCCAGTGGATCACCCTGGTGGGCGAGGTCGTGCGCCCCGGTAAGTACTTCCTTCAGGGGTCGAAGACGCTCCTGGAGCTTCTGACCGAGGCGGGCGGCTTCACCTCCCAGGCCAGCGGCGAAGTGGTCGTCAGCCGTCCGGACTCCTCCGAAGCTCCTGCCGGAGGCGGGAACGGCGACAACGAGCCCGTGCGGATCTTCCTGTCCCCCGATCAGCCGCCCGCGCAGCAGAAAGCAGCGCTCTCGCTCCAGATGAAGAACGGCGACATCATCACCGCCACCTCGACGCACTTCTTCTACGTGTCCGGGGAGGTGAAGAACCCCGGCTCCTATCCCATCACTCCCGGCCTCACGGTCCTGAAAGCGGTATCCGTCGCAGGCGGGCTCACGAAGTTCGGCAGCAAAGGCAAAGTGGAGATCCTGCGCAAGGGCCGCGAGAGCGAGACCGAGCGCATCAAGGTGGACCTTGGCGACATCGAAGGCGGCAAGAAGCCCGACCTGCCGCTCGAGGCCGAGGACATCATCAAAGTCGGAAAGAGGGTTTTCTAGGCCAATGGACTCATCCCCACCGGCTCAAGACCGCAACGATCTCGTCTCCGGTATCTCGGGAGATTTCGACCTCAAATACGGCCTCAAGCTCCTTTGGGGAGGCAAGGGCTGGATCGTCGTCTCGGCGCTCCTCGGCGTCGGACTCGGTTTTCTCGCGACCTACCTCCAGACGCCAATCTACCGGGCGCAGGTTCTGGTGCAGATCGACCCTCCGGGCCAGAACATCTCGGCGTTGTCGAACCCTTATCCCGCTACCGCTTTCAACTGGTTCGACTATCAGAACTACTACAATACGCAGTACCGCATCATCACCAGCAAGGCTCTCGCCCGCAGGGCGATCGAGAAGCTCGAGCTCCAGGAGGCGCCGCCGTTCAAAGGGGCTCGCGAGCCGGCGCTGCTGTTCGTCGCCCGGGTGGAAGTGGTGCCGGTGCCCGACACGCGGCTCGCGACGGTCGCCGTGAACCACGAGGATCCCGAGGAAGCGGCCCGCTGGGCCAATATGCTGGCCGAGGCCTATCTGGAGCAGAACCTCGAGGCGAAGATCGAGACCACCCGAAACGTCTACTCCTGGCTGCAGGAGAGACTCAGCTCGGCCGAAGGCGACGTGGAGAGCTCGGAGCAGATTCTCTACGAATACACCAAGGAGCAGGGGCTGTTCGTCCCCAAGGAGGGCGCGAGCATCGGCAACGAGACGCTGGGCAAGCTGAACGAGGAAGCGACGGGCGCCAAGACCGAGAGGATCGAGCTCGAGAGCATCCTCGCCCAGGTGGAAAAGGTGAGGAAGTCCGGGGATTCTCTGGACTCGCTGCCCCAAATCGCATCCGACCCCCTCGTCCAGCGCCTGAACATGAGCAAGGCGGACCTCAACGTGGAGCTCGTCCAGCTGAAGAACCGCTACAAGGAAGGCCACCCGAAGGTGAAGCAGGTCCTTACGCAGATCGTGCAGATCCAGGATGCGATCGACGCCCAGTCCGAGAAGATCGTCGACGGCATGCTGGCCGACTACCAGCAGCTCCGAAGGCGGGAGCGGGAGCTCTTGGCCACGATCGACTCCCAGCGGCAGGAGACGGTCGAGGAGAGCCGGAAAGCGGTCCAGCTCGAGATGCTGCAGCGCGACGCCGTCTCCAACAAGAGCCTCTACGAAGCCATCCTCCAGAAGATCAAGGAGACGGACATCGCCGCGAGCCTCCGTGAGAACAACGTCTCCATCGTCGAGAGGGCGAGCATCCCCACGGCGCCGGTGAAGCCGCAGCCGGTGAAGAACCTCGTCGTCGCCCTGGTTCTCGGGCTGGTCGGCGGTTGCGCTTTCGTGCTCCTCCGCGACTACCTGGACAACACCCTCAAGGAACAGGAGGACGTCGAGAAGTACCTAAAGGCGGACTGCCTCGCCATCATTCCGAAGCACGACGCCGCCGGAGACGGAGTGGTGACCGAGGCCTATCGCACTCTGAGGTCGAGCCTTCTCTTCAACCGCGAGCGGGACCAGGGCAATATCATCCTGGTCACGAGCTCGATTCCTCAGGAAGGCAAGTCGACGACCGCGATCAACCTGGCGCGAGCGCTTGGGGAGTCCGGTGAGCCCACGCTGGTGGTGGATTTCGACCTGCGCCGGTCGAGCGTTCACAGCCACCTGCGGCTCTATCGCGAGCCGGGCCTGTCCGACTACTGCTCGCGCGAGATGAAGCTCGAGGCGGTCATGCAGTCGACGAAAGAGCCGAACCTCTCGGCGGTCACCTCGGGAAAGCTCCCCCCGAACCCGCCGGCGCTCATTGGAAGCACCGCCGTCAAGCGGTTCCTGGACGAGTGCCGGGAGCGGTTCACGTGGATTATTCTCGACGCCCCCCCGATCGTCTCCGTCACCGACCCGCTGCTGCTGGCGAAAATCGCGGACATGGTCCTCATGGTGGTGCGCTACAACCAGGTGGATCGGAAGCTCGCCCGGAGATCGCTCATCGCACTACGCAGGACCGACGCGCGGGTGGTGGGAGTCGTGCTCAACGGGATCGACCCCAAGTCGGATTCCTATCATTATTACTACAGCTATTATCAGGAGCGGCGGGAGTCCGATGGAAAGGTCACCCGGATGCGCCGCCCCTCCCACCCTTCGCCGTCACAGCGAGGCACAGCGTCGGGCGCGGGCTAAGCTGGAAAACAAAGGGATGGGGGGATAGCAGGGGATAAAGGGGACGCGGAATTAGTGTTCCCCTGATTCATCCCGTTATCTCCTCCCACACCCTACTCCCCCGACTACGGGTCCTCCTCCGCTTCCTCGTCGGCCTCCTCTTTCAGGTGGCGCGCCGCTTCCAGGAACTCCCCCGTCGTCCCGGGCAGGATGAGCGAGGAGCCGATCGCTTTGATCGGCACTCTCACCGGAATCTCGGACGCGAGATCCTCTGGGCCGGAGTAGCTCAGGAGGGCCACGAGACCGAGGAGGAGCGACGTCCCGCCGAGCGCCCAGACCCGCCGGAGCCTCCGGCTCGAAGCGGGAATCACCGCCAGGTGGGCGGCGAGGAGAACCGACGTCGTCGCGGCGTCGCCGATGAAACCGATCGCGGAGCCGAGCCGCTGGGACGAGGTCACGAACTCCGCGTATTCCGAGAAGGACTCGGTAAATACGTAGGCGACGGCGGCGAGACAGGCGCAGGAGAGGTGCCTCAGGAAATCGAAGCGATGCGTCAGGAGGCGATTGGCGAACGCCCAGATCCCCGACCAGAGCCCGAGCGCGCCGAGGGCCAGCAGCGCCGGGCTGGCGACGGGCATGAAGCCGTTGTCGTAGTACGCGGCGAGGTACTCATCGAGGGCGAAGACCGTGAGGCTTCCGATCACGATCGCGAGCGCCAGGCGGGAGTCGCGGAGCGCATGGAGGATTCCTCCCTCGTCCGCCGGAAGCGCCTCGGCGGGAGCGACGGGATGATCGGCGTCCACGAGCCGGAGAAGCGTCTCACCGACGCGGAACCGATCGCCCGACCGAATCGCGGGAGATCCGGATGAGGGATGGTTGAGCGGCTTCACGCCGTTGAGGCTCTCCAGATCCTCGAGAAGGATCTCTCCCGACTCCGTCTCCCGGATGACGCAGTGTCGGGGGGAGACGAACCGGTCTTCGAGGATCACGTCGTTGGTGTAGGCGCGCCCCACGAATGCGGGGAACCGCGAGAGGCGCACCCGCTCCCGAACCCGGCCCCGCCGGTCGAGGACTTCGACGACGATCACTCGCTCCACGAGAATGCCTTCATGTACCAGAGAACCAGGGCTTCGGCGTTCTCGAAGCTCACGCCGGACGCGAGGAGGGCGGTCTCGAGCCCGACGTTCGGCCGTCCCACGACCGCCCCCTTGAAAACCATGTCGTAGAGCCCGTCCAGACGCCGATAGCGCCGCAGACAGAAAACGGTCTTGAAGGTGATGCCCTGCTCGCGCACCGCGCCGGTGTGACAGCGAAACGGAGTGACCTCGCTCTCGCTCCCGCCCATGCCGTGATAGGTCGACTCGAAGTCGCTGCTGTAGAGCTCGGCGAACTGGAAGCGGTTCAGCTCGTCGGTCTCGAGGAGGCGATGGTAGAACCAGAGCTGGCCGGAGACGAGCTCGTCGGAGACGAAGATGTAGTCGTCGGTCGCGCACTGGTGGTCCACGATCTCGTAGCCGAGGCCGTCCTCGCGATTCGCGTCCGCCCAGCAGTTGAAGTACGGAGCGGGACGAGTGGGGAGATCGAAGCCGCCCAGCTTCACCCGCGGGGGCGGGACCGCGACGGTCGGTCAGGCCTGGCGGGTGCCGCAGCGGC
>DAISKN010000605.1:0-4491 GCA_036820975.1 Acidobacteriota bacterium
ACGCCCTTCGGGCTCCGGCGCGGCTCGCCGTAGCTCTGCGAAGGCGGCCGGGCCCACCGGTTTCGCCGCTCGGTTAGAAGTACTCGCTCAGGCGCCACAGGTCGTGGATGTGCAGGACTCCCACGATGCGGCCCTCCTCGTCCGGGACCATCAGCGAGGTGATGCGGCGCTTCTCCATGAGAGCGAGAGCGGCGGTCGCCGCCTCTTTCGCCGGGACGGTCACCGGGTTCTCGGTCATGCAGTCGCCCGCGGTTCGAGTGAGCAGGCGCTCGTCTTTTTCCAGCTGCCGCCTCAAGTCGCCGTCGGAGATGACACCCAGCAGGCGATCGTCTCCGTCCACGACGCTCGTGACCCCGAGACCCTTCCGCGACATCTCGTAGATCACGTCGCGCATGAGCGTGTCCCTCGGCACCTTCGGAATCTCCTCGCCGCGGTGCATCGCGTCCTCGACCCGCATGAGCTTGAACCCGAGCTGGCCGTTCGGATGGAGCGTGCGGAAATCGTCGGCGCTGAATCCCTTCTTCTCGAGGACGGCCATCGCCAGCGCGTCCCCGAGAGCGAGAGAGGCGGTGGTGCTCGCCGTGGGAGCGAGACCCATGGGGCAGGCCTCCTCCTCGACCGAAACGTCGAGGACCACGTCGGCCGCTTCCCCCAGCGTCGAGTCGCGGTTCCCGAGGAGGGCGATGAGCGGGAGCGAGAGCCTCTTGATGGGATCGACCAGGGCGACGAGCTCGCGCGTCCTCCCGCTGTTCGAGAGCAGCACCACCACGTCTCCCGAGACCACCATCCCCAGGTCTCCGTGAAGGGCTTCCGCCGGATTCAGGTAGAGCGAAGGGGTGCCGGTGCTGTTCAGGGTCGCCGCGATCTTGCGGCCGATGATGCCGGACTTCCCCATGCCCGTCACCACCACGCGTCCCCGGCAGCTCGATATCAGATCGACGGCGCGATCGAAGCTCTGGTCGAGCCGATCGACGAGCTTCCTGATGGACTCGGCCTCGATCTCGAGGACGCGCCGGGCGAGCTCCCGGGTCACGGCGCTCCGTCTTCGGCGATCGCGCGCTCGATGGCGACGAGTCTCTTCAGCACCGAGGGGAGCACGCTCAGCGGGCAGCTGTTGGGTCCGTCGGAGAGCGCTTCCGCGGGCCGGTCGTGAACCTCCATGAAGACGCCGTCGACGCCGCAGGCGACGCCTCCCGAGGCGAGCTCGGGGATGAACCGGGACTGACCGGAGGAGGATTTCCCCGCCCCTCCGGGGAGCTGGAGGCTGTGGGTGACGTCGAACACCAACGGCGCTCCCGTCTCCCGCATGATGGGGAAACCCCGGAAGTCCACCACCAGGTTGTTGTAGCCGAAGCTCGTGCCCCGCTCGGTCACGATCACGTTCGGGTTTCCCGAGGCGCGAATCTTCTCGACCGCATTCTTCATGTCCCAGGGCGCGAGAAACTGGCCCTTCTTAACGTTGACCGGTTTCCCGGTGCGGGCGCAGGCGAGAAGCAGATCCGTCTGCCGGCAGAGAAACGCGGGAATCTGGAGCAGATCCACCGACTCCGCCACCGCGTCCGCCTGGTGAGGCTCGTGGACGTCCGTGGTCACGGGAACTCCGAATCGCTCCCGCACGGCGCGCAGGATGGCGAGGCCCTTCTCGAGGCCCGGGCCGCGGAATCCCTCGATCGAGGTCCGGTTCGCCTTGTCGAACGACGCCTTGAACACGTAGGGAACGCCGAGCGAGACCGCGATGTCGCGAATCCGCTCCGCCATGAAGAACGGGTGCTCGTCGTTCTCGATGATGCAGGGGCCGGCGATGAGGGCGAAGCGGCGTCCGCCTCCGAAGAGGACATCGCCCACGGGTACGGTTTCGCTTCTCATTTTGCGCGGCGATCGATTCAGCGACGACCGGCGACCGAAGACTCCTCGCGGGTCTCCCGGTTGCCGGCGGTGAGCTGGCCGTTCTTGTGCTTCCAGGAGGCGCCGATGAACTCGCGGAACAGAGGGTGAGGGGAGAGCGGGCGCGACTTGAACTCGGGATGGAACTGGACCGCGAGGAACCAGGGGTGACCGGGGATCTCGGCGATCTCGACGAATTTTCCGTCCGGAGTGCGACCGGAGAACCTGAGCCCGTGCTCGGAGAGGACGCGCTCGTACTCCTGGTTGAACTCGTAGCGGTGGCGATGGCGCTCCGAGATCCTCGCCTTGCCGTAGACCTGGTGGGCAAGAGACCCTTCCTCGATCACGCACTCGTAGGCGCCGAGGCGCATCGTGCCGCCCATCTCCTCCACCCCGAGGAGCTCCCGCAGCTTCAGAATCACCTTGTCGGGGGAATCCGGATGGCACTCGGTCGAGCTCGCCTGAGAGAGCCCGCAGACCGATCGCGCGTACTCCACGACGGCCCACTGGAATCCGTAGCAGATCCCGAAGTAGGGAACCCGGTTCCGGCGTGCCCACCCTGCCGCCGCCGCCATTCCTTCCGTTCCCCGGGGACCGAAGCCCCCGGGCACGAGAATCCCGTCCATCCCCTCGAGCGCCGAGAGCGAGCCCTGCTCCAGATCCTCGGCTTCGACCCAGGTGAGGCGCACGCGGAGGTTGTGGGCGACGCCTCCGTGGGCGAGCGCCTCGTTCAGGCTCTTGTAAGCGTCGGTGAGGCTCACGTACTTGCCCACGACGCCGATGGTCACTTCGCCCACCGGGTTCTGGATCCGGCGCACCAGCTCGCGCCAGTCGCCCATGTCCGGAGCCCGTACCGGGAGCTGGAGCATCTCCAGGAGGATCTCGTCGATTCGCTCCTCGCCGAGGAGGAGCGGCACTTCGTAGATCGAGTCCACGTCCTGTGCGGTGATGACTGCCTTTTCGTCCACGTTGCAGAAGAGCGCGATCTTCGACTTCAGGTCCCGCGACAGCGGCCGGTCGGCGCGACAGAGGAGGATGTCGGGCTGGATACCGATGGCCCTGAGCTCCCGGACGCTGTGCTGCGTCGGTTTCGTCTTCTGTTCGCCGGCGCTCCCGATGAAGGGCACGAGCGTCAGGTGGATGAAGACCGCGCCGGCGCGGCCGACGTCCATGCGGAACTGCCGCACCGCTTCGAGGAACGGGAGACTCTCGATGTCTCCGACGGTTCCTCCGATCTCGACGATGACGATGTCCGCGTTCTCGGCGACCGGTTGGAGCCTGGACTTGATCTCGTTGGTGATGTGGGGAATGACCTGGACGGTGCCGCCGAGGTAGTCCCCGCGGCGCTCCTTGGCGATGACGGACTCGTAGATCTGTCCGGTGGTGACGTTCGAGGTCCGCGAGAGCGAAACGCCGGTGAAGCGCTCGTAGTGGCCGAGGTCGAGATCGGTCTCGGCGCCGTCGTCGGTGACGAAGACCTCTCCGTGCTGGTAGGGGCTCATGGTCCCCGGGTCGACGTTGATGTAGGGGTCGAACTTCAGGAAGTTGACGCGGTAGCCGCGGGACTCGAGGAGGCGCCCGACGGAAGCCGACGCCACTCCCTTCCCGAGCGACGACACGACGCCTCCGGTGACGAAGATGAACTTGGCCTTGGATGACGGCATTGCTATTCAGACTCCATGGTTGACGGTCGAACTCTCGAGATCCAGGACGATTTCGCGGACCCGCTCCAGGTCGGCTTCGGTGTCGACTGCGACGAACGGGTGCGCGGTCTCTCCCACGCGAATCGGAACTCCATGCTCCATCGCCCGCAGTTGCTCGAGGCTCTCCGCGATCTCCAGCGCCGTCGGCGGCAGAGCCGAGAGCGACAGGAGCCTCTCCCTAGGATAGACATAAAGTCCGATGTGCTTGAAATAGACGTTCTGCGGAAGAGGCGCTTCGTCAACGGGCGGGGGGCCGGGCCAGGGGATGGGCGAGCGCGAGAAATAGAGCGCGAACCCGCGAAGGTCGGTCACGACCTTCACCACGTTGGGATCGAGTACGCTCCTCCGATCGGAGATCGCCTGCCGGAGCGACACGATGGCGCCGGGGCTCCTCTCCGCGAGAAGAATCGCGTCGTCGACGGCGCCGGGCGCGACCAGGGGCTCGTCCCCCTGGACGTTCACCACGAGATCGAAATCGAGGTCGCGCACCGCTTCGGCGATTCGATCGCTTCCGCTCGCGTGGGCCGGAGACGTCATCACCGCTTTGCCGCCGAATCCCTCGACGGCGTCGCGGATTCTCTCGTCGTCGGTTGCGACCAGGACTTGGTCGAGACGATTCGCGCGGGTGACGCGCTCGTACACCCTCTGGATCATGGTCTTACCATGAATCTCTGCGAGGGGTTTTCCGGGGAGACGTTTCGAGCGGTAGCGGGCCGGGATGACCGCGATCGTCCGCATTCAGCCGTTCATTCCCATCTTCTTCAAGAACGGTACGAGAGAGAATAGTCTTCCGTCGGGGCGCTGTCAATCTTAGTGTTCGCTCGCTCCTCAATCAGTGCGCTGGGGCCCCCCCCAGCGCTTCTCGCTCCGGGACTCGCTTCGCTCGCCCTGCGCTCGGGCTCAG
>DAISKN010000606.1:0-4487 GCA_036820975.1 Acidobacteriota bacterium
ATTCTCATCGAGTGTCCTCCTGATGGGGAGGAAGTATAATCACGCCCGCCATGAATTGTAATCGCCTCGTCTGGCTGGCGTTCCTCTCTTTCTCCTTCTCCTGCGCTCCGCCCGCTCCCCCCGTTCCGGAAGAGACGGCCGATCTCATCGTCACCGGAGGCCGGGTCTATACGCTTTCCTGGGCCGATCCCGCGACGGACGGGACTCCGTCAGAGGCGGCGCCCCGCGGGGCGGACGGATGGCGGCCCGACGCCGAAGCGGTCGCGATCCGGGACGGGAAGATCCTCTTCGTCGGTACGGCCGCGGAGGCCGCGCGCTACGCGGGAGACGCGACGCGCACGCTCGACGTTACGGGTGCGACCGTGGTCCCGGGTCTCATCGACTCCCATACCCACGTGGCGGGACTGGGGGAGCTGGAATCGCAGATCAGTCTCTTCGGCGTGGCGACCGAAGAAGAGGCGGTCCAGCGGGTGGTGGACGCCGCTCCGAACGTGCCCGAAGGGGAGTGGATCCTCGCCCGCGGCTGGGACGACAGCGACTGGGCGAGCCGCTATCCCACGTGGAATCTCCTGAGCGAGAAGTTTCCAAGAAACCCGGTGGTGATGCAGAGCCTCCATGGGTTCGCCGTCTGGGGAAACAGGAAGGCCTTCGAGGCGGCGCGCATCGACGAGAGCACCGCAGCACCGAGCGGCGGGCGCATTCTGAAGGACGCGGGGGGGAAGCTCACGGGAATCCTCCTCGATCGCGCGGGACGCCTCCTCACCGACGCCATTCCCGAGCCGACTCCGGAGCAGTTCCGGGGCTACGTGAAGGCGGGCCTCGAGAGGATGGCGCGGGACGGCTACGTCGCGGTCCAAGAAGCGGGAGTCGACCGGAGCCTCATGACCGCGCTCTCGTCCCTCGAATCCGAGGGGAGCCTTCCCATCCGGGTCTACGCGATGCTCTCCGCCCGCGACGGCGATCTCTGCCGCGAGTGGATCCAGAAGGGACCCGATCGCGCGAACGACCGCATGCTGATTACGAGGTCGGTCAAGGCGTACTACGACGGGGCTCTCGGCTCCCGCGGAGCGCGGCTCCTCGAGGACTATTCCGACATGCCCGGCCACAAGGGAACCGCGGGGGGCGAGTACGGCTTCGACATGGAGCTCGTGGCCGAGATGATGCGCTCGGGATTCCAGGTCGGAGTTCACGCCATCGGAGACGCGGGAAATCGCGAGTCGCTGGATTTTCTGCAGTCCGTCGTGGACGCGAGCCCGGAGACCCGCGATCTCCGGCATCGGATCGAGCACGCGCAGGTGGTCCACCCAGATGACTTTGCGCGGTTCTCGGCGCTTAACGTCATCGCCTCGATGGAGCCGCCTCACTGCGCCGAGGACCAGAGGTGGGCGGAGGCTCGGCTCGGACCGGAGCGGGCGAAGGGCGCGTACGCCTGGCGGACTCTCAGGAAGTCGGGGGCCCGGCTCGCCTTCAACTCCGATCTCGCCGGCTCCGACCACGACATCTTCTACGGGCTTCACTCCGCCATTACCCGAAGGACCAGGGATCAGACACCGCCGGACGGCTGGTACCCGGAGGAGCGTATGACCTCCGAGGAGGCGCTGCGCGGGTACACGATCTGGAACGCCTACGCGGCGGGTCAGGAGAAGGAGACCGGAACCCTCGAAGTGGGGAAGTGGGCCGACATCACCGTCATGGACGTCGATCCGCTGGTCCTCGGCGAGACCGCGCCGGGAAGACTCTTCGAGGGGAAGATCGTCGCCACCATCGTCGGCGGCAACGTGGCTCACGAGTCGAAATGAGGTCAAAAGATGCGGCGCTTCAGTCGAAGACGCTTTTTTGAGACCGCGGCGGCGGGCGTAGTGGCCGCCGGAACCGCGCGCGCCCAGCCCTCGTCCGACGTCGTCGTCGTCGGCGCCGGCGCCTTCGGAGGCTGGACCGCCCTTCATCTTCGCGAGATGGGCCACCGGGTGACACTTCTCGACGCCTACGGTCCCGGCAACGCCCGCGCGAGCTCCGGAGGGGAGACCCGTCAGATCCGCGTGGGATACGGCGATCGCGAGAGCTACTCGCGCTGGGTGCTGAAGGCGTTCGGCAGATGGAAGGAGCGCGAGGAGGAGTTCGGTGAGAAGCTCCTGGTCCCGACGGGACGGCTCCAGCTCGCGCCCTCCTGGACGGAGGGGCTACGGGCGACCCAGAGAGTCTTCGAGAAGCTCGGCGTCGCCCAGGAGACGATCTCCCACGACGAGCTCCAGAAGCGCTATCCGCAGATGCGGCCGGAAGGAGTGGAGCTCGCGCACTACGAGCCCGGAGCCGGGGTCCTTCGAGCCCGCCACGCGATGTCGGTCGTCGCGAACGCGTTCGTCGGCAAGGGAGGTCGTTTCGCGATCGCGCGGGCGGAGCCCCCCGTGGGCGCCGGCTCGTCGCTGGACCGGCTCGCTATCGAGGGAGGCGAGTCCGTCTCCGCGGGGAGCTACGTCTTCGCCTGCGGACCCTGGCTCCCGAAGCTCTTTCCCGATCTCCTCGGCCGCAAGATCTATTCGCCGCGGCGCGACGTCTTCTTCTTCGGCACACCTCCGGGAGACGGCCGGTTCGAAGCGGGGAGCCTCCCCAATTTCTCCGAAGATGCTTACTACGGCTTTCCCAACATCGACGGGCGCGGCGTCAAGGTCTGCCCCACGGGCGAGGCGACTCCGTTCGACCCGGACCGGGACGAGCGGGTGGCGTCGGGGTATCAGCTCCAGCGCGCCCGCGCGTATCTGGCGTCCCGGTTCCCGGCGCTCGCCGACCAGCCGCTGGTCGAGAGCCGCGTCTGCCAGCTCGAGATGACCGTCGACGAGCACTTCATCGTCCAGAGACATCCTCAGTGGGCGAACGTCTGGATCGCGGGCGGAGGCTCGGGCCACGGCTTCAAGCACGGGCCGGTGGTCGGCGAGTACGTCGCCCGCCGGGTCTCGGGCAACGACGAAGAGCCGGAGCTCGAGGCGATGTTCCGG
Organism: Acidobacteriota bacterium; assembly: GCA_036820975.1. GTDB lineage: Bacteria > Acidobacteriota > Vicinamibacteria > Marinacidobacterales > SMYC01 > DAISKN01. The sequence goes on from DAISKN010000606.1 coordinate 2,994, forward strand.
ATCAAACCAGAAACCTTCGACGCTTCGGTCTTCGCCGGAGCGAGGCAGTACTGACGGGAGGATTGAGCGATGTCGAAAGTGAAGCTACTCGCGGTGATGGCGGCTGCGGCGGCGTTGTCGTCGGCAATCACGCTGGCGGTCCAGGAGCAGAAGTCGCGCCGCGAGCCCCAGTTCGAGAACGAGCACGTGAAGGTCTGGAAGAGCATCATCGTCCCCAACCAGCCCCTGAGCCTCCACCGCCACGAGTTCGGCCGCGCCCTCATCGCTCTCAAAGGCGGAACCCTCAAGGTCGTGGATGAAGCGGGCAAGACCATCGACACGTACGTCTGGGAGGACGGCAAGGCCTACTGGCTCGACAAAGACCCGCCGGGAAAGCTCCATGGGGACTTGAACGAAGGTCCGAACACCATGGAGGTCATCGTGGTGGAGCTGCGGAAGTAGTCTTCCAGCGGCGACCGACTGGAACGGCTATCTCCACCCCTCCCGGTCCCGAAGCGCTTCGATGTGCGCCACGTGGTGGCGTCCGTGCCAGGCGTAGAGGGCGACGTTCTGATCGAGGCGCACCCGCCCGAGCTGGGAATGGTGGAAGCCTCTCGCGTACTCTTCGGGAGTGAGCGAGCGGAGGAACATCACCCACCGTTCGTGGAGTGAGGACAGGAGCGCGAGCGACGTCTCGACGGAAGCGCCCTTCGCGTCCGCGAGCTCCGCCCAGGCGGCCTCGTCGTAGCCCTTGATGCTCGGCTCGTTCTCGGTCACCGCGAGCTTGAAGCGGACGTAGCTGTTGAGGTGGCTGTCGGGAAGGTGGTGGGCGACCTGCCTCACCGTCCATCCGCCGGGCCGGTACGGCGTCTCGAGCTGCTCGCGGTCGAGACCCGCGAGGGCCGCTCTCAGCCGCTCCGGAGTCTCGGCGATCTGCTGTATGAACCCCTCGCGCTCCGAGGCGCTCACCGCGTCGGGGAACCGGAACTTGCCGACAGGGTAGCGAAGGTCTGTGCTCATGGAAGTCCTCCCGTTTCTCCTCGAATCTTCTGCGCCAGCTCCATCTCGCGTCGAGCGTCCTCGGTCCGGCCCATCCGGCCGTAGGCATCGGCCAGGATGAAATGCCCGAAAGGAACGAGAGAGGGCTCGGGACCGAGCTCGATTCCCCTCTTCGCCAGATCGACGGCCCGCCCGAGATCGCCCTCCTCGAGGCGCACGTTCGCGAGGTACAGATGCCCCACGGCGAAAGCCGGGTCGGCCTCGATCGATTTCTCGAGATGGGCGATCATCTCCTTCTGCCTTCCCAGCTGCCCGAGAACCTTTGCGAGATCGAAGTGGGCGAGGGCACTCTCGGGATTGAGCTCGACGGCGCTCTGATACTCCCGGGCGGCCTCCGCGAGGTCTCTTGCGCCCAGACGAGCCTCCGCCGCGCGCCGGTGAAGCTCGGAAAGACCCAGGCGCGCGGGCAGGTACCCGGGATCCATGGCGAGCGCGCTTCGATAGGCTTCACCCGCC
>DAISKN010000607.1:0-4479 GCA_036820975.1 Acidobacteriota bacterium
AAGGGCGCGGACGCGTCCCGAGAGCTCCTGGACGCTGAACGGCTTGGGCACGTAGTCGTCGGCGCCGACGTCGAAGCCCCGCACCCTGTCCGACTCCTCCTTCCGCACGCTCAGCATCAGAATCAGCAGATCCAGGCCCGTCGCTCGGAGCTTCCGGCAGACGTCAAATCCGTTCAGCCGCGGCAGCATGATGTCCAGGATGAGAAGGTCGGGTTTGAGCGACGTCGCCGCGTCGAGGCCCGCCTGTCCGTCGGGAGCCGTCGAGACGCGATAGCCCTCGTACTCGAAGTTCCGGCGCAGACCTTCCCTCAGGCCTTCGTCGTCCTCGACGATGAGCAGGTGATTCATCACGCCCTCAGGCCGTCGACACCGGAATGAGAATGGTGAAGCGGCACCCCTCGCCAGGAGCGCTCTCGACCTCGATGCGGCCCTCGTGAGCCTTCACCACCGTCTCGGCGATCGAAAGTCCCAGTCCCGTCCCTTTGACTTCCGTCGACCGGGCGGCGCGGCCGCGGTAGAACCGTTCGAAGATCCGTGAGATCTCGTCCTCGTCGAGCCCCGCGCCCCGGTCGCGCACTTCGAGAGCGATCGAGCCGTTGCGCCGCTCCGCCGTCACGCGAATCGGCTTGTCCACCGCGCTGTACTTCGCCGCGTTGTCGATGAGGTTGTACACCGCCCGCACCAGCCCGCGCCGATCGGCGTCGATGTCGGGAAGGTTCTCCTCGACCACCAGCGACACGTCCCGGGGCACGGCGCCACGCGCCGGCAGCATGTCGATCGCTTCCTCGAGGATCTCGCGGGGAGAGCACTTCTCCCGCTCGGGCGAACGCTGCTCCGCCTCCAGCCTCGAGAAATCCAGGATCTCCTCCAGCATGTCGCCGAGGGTCTCGGACTGCTGCCGGAGGCGACGGTAGAAGTCCAGCTGGTCCTCTCGTTTCACCCGCCCGAGCTCGAGCATTTCCGAATAGAGACGGATGAGAGAAAGTGGCGTCTTGAGCTCGTGGGAGATCCCGGAGATGAAGCGCGACTTCAAATCGGAGAGCTCCGCCTCCCGGGTCATGGACCGGGCGATGAGGCCCGTGCCCACCGCGAGCGCCATGATGCCGGCGGCGACGATCGCCAGGTTTCCGAGGGCGCTCACCTGGAGTCCCTGGTGAAGCCCCCCTCGCGGCGCTTCCACCACGAAGCGCCAGAGAGGCGGGCCTTCGACGCCGGGCAGGCGCTCGATAGGAAGTCCGAAGGATGCGGGTAGCTCGATAGAGGCACCGAGTCCATCCGGCTGGAAGCACTCGGGGACACCGAGCAGGCACTCTCCGTTCGTCCCGAGAAACGCGACCGGCTCGTTCATGGGGCTTTCCCGCTCCAGCACCGGCTGGATCCGGGCGCGGAAGAACCCCGGCAGCGTTTCCTTGGCGAATCGGTCGAGGTCGACGGTGAACCCCACGACCCCTTCGTCCCCGGTGTCTTCCAGATCCACGATCCGATGAACGACGATCTGGAGCGCGGGGCCCTCCCCGGAAGCACGGTATTCGGCCCACCTCCGGGAATCCGCGTTTCGAGTCCAGACCCACTGCGGGAACCGCTCGAGGAGCTCGGGGTCGTGCCCGAAGCGCTGCTCCTCCACGTCGTAGAAGAGCGTCTCCTGACGCGGAGCCGGCGCCGACCAGATGAAGAACCGGTCGACGTAAGGATAAAGCCGATGGGCGTCGTTGAACTCCCGCGCGAGCGCCTCGAGGTTCATGCGCACCACGTCCGCGTGCACCACCCCCGGAAGGAAATCGATTCGGGCGGCGTTCATCTCGCTCTGGAGCACTTCGATCGCGGCACCCGCGGTGGCGCGATTGCTCTGGGACTCGATGAGCCGGGACTGGTCGTGAATCTCCCCGAGCCAGCGGTACTGGGTGAAGGCGATGGCCGCGAGCGGGATCCCGAAGGCGAGCGCCGGTACCAGCTGCCTCTTCCAGGAAAGGTTTCGAAGCGAGAACACCTTCGCCCAGCCTCCAAGACTCGCGAGCAGAATATTCGACACGGCGTTTCTTCGCAAGGGACGCCTCAAAATCGAAACAGGCGGGTGAGCTTCACCACGAACGTCCGGTTGTCGAGAACGGGAAAGCCGGTGAATCCGGTGTCCCGGCCTTCGCTCCAGACCACGAACAGGTCGCTCCCGGGGTCGTACTCCCAGCGCAGGCGGAAGCTCGCCTGGAACGTCTCGTTCGAGGTGTTGTACTGCAACAGGCTCGAGACCCCTAGCCGCGGGCTCATGGAATAGTTCACCCGGGCGGTCGCGAGCGTCGTCTCGAACGCTCCCTCGGGCAGATCGACCCAGTTCCTGGACAAGGCCGGCTCGAGGGCGAAGCGGTCGGAGAGCTCGATCCGGAGCTGAGCGCTCGCCTCGGTGCGCTCGCCATCGAAGAAGCTCCCGCGCCGGAAGGAGAACGTAGAGGGCACCTTCCGCCGTCCGCTGAACTGGTAGCTCGCGCGCACGTCCCGAAAGTCGTAGCCCCCGACGGGAATGACGACACCCTCGGCGATGGCGAAAGGATCTTCCAGGAACTCGAAGTAGTCGGAAAGCTCCAGGGTTAGCCGATCGGCGCTCTCGAACTCGACCTCAAAGGCCCCCTTCTGGAGGCGGGTCTCGAGACGGCCTTCCGGGTCGGTGATGTAGTCGAGGGTAGCCTCCCATGTGAACTTGCGCACGGATTCGATCGACGCCGGCCTCGGACTGAACCGCGCTTTCGCGAAGCTGCGGCGGAACGCGCTTCTCCGCAGGAACCCGATATCGGGGTCGAAGTCCTCGCCCACGTACAGGTGCTCGAGGCGGAGCCCGTATCGATCGGCCTCGTATTCGAGCCGGCCGATGTAGCTCGCCTCGCCGCTCGCTCCCTGGAGCGCCGACGTCCGGCTTCGCGCGTAATACGCGTTCATCCTCAGGTTGTCGTAGAACGCGAAGTTGGCGTCCGCCCCGAAAACCGCGTTCGACCCCTCCCCCGACGTCGCCAGCGATCGGTGAGTGAGGAGGATCCCCAAGTCGCTCCGGCGCAGGAAATCGCGGCGTAGCCGCAACACGTTGAAGGTCGTGGGCTCTGCTCCCGCCTCCTCGGACCGGCCGCTGCGGATGCTGAGCGCCCCGACCTGGAACGGCCCCTGGCGGCCGGTCACGCGGCCTCCGACTTCGATGGGAACTTCGAGGCCGCCGGTGAGCCCGATGCGCCGGGAAAAGAAAAGGATGGGAGTGAGCTCCTCGCTCTCGCTCCCCGGCCGGGGCTGCGTGGTGTTCGTTCGGATCTGGATGCCGCCGAAATTGAAGATGCCCTGGCCTTCGAGGAAGAAGTCTCTCTTCTCGGGAAAGAAGAGGCTGAAGCGGGTGAGGTTCACCTGCTGCTGGTCCTCCTCCACCTGAGCGAAATCGGTGTTGTAGGTGAAATCGGCGGTGAGACCCTTGGTGATTCCGTATTTGGCGTCGAACCCGGCGTCGGGGACGAAGTCGTTCTCGACCGGCGGCGACGCGGAAAGGTTGGTGGTGACGGCGGAAATGGCGTAGGGCTTCACCTCGAACTGGAAGCCGCCGACGGGGGCTTCGAGTCCCACCAGCGTCGCCGCCGAGGAGTACTTGTAGATCGACCTCATCCCCCCCGCCGCGGGCACGGCGCTCAGATTGGAGATCTCGTTCTTCCAACGAACCACCCGCCGGACGTTCATGCTCCAGACCTGCTTCCGCGCGCCGCGAAAGCGGAGGGAGCGGAAGGGGATGGCCATCTCGAACGTCCACCCTTGATCGAAGTAGGCCGCGCGCACGTTCCACACCGTGTTCCAATCGGGGTTGTTGCTCTGCCCCTCGTCGATCACCAGCTGGTCGCGAATCATGCCGAGGGGATTGGTCTGGAAGTAGACCCCGTTCCGGCGGTCGTAGAAGGTGTCGAACACCACGGTGATGCTCTCGTTCTGGTTCACGTTGTTGTGATCGCGGCGGAGCTCGTTGACGATCATCCTTTCGGGGTGGCTGTCCCAGCACCGCCCCGAGACGTAGACGTTCTGATCGTCGTAGAGCACCCAGATGTCCGTGGACTCGGTGGCGGGAGTGCCCTCGTGCGGCTCCTGCTGCACGAAGCCGCCGGCCGGCCGCACCCGGGCATAGACCTCTTCGTCGAGCTCGCCGTCGATCGCGAGGGGCTCGTCGACCCGGACCGAAAGCACCGTGACTCGACCCTCGGCGTCCCGGGTCACGGTCTCGGGTAGACTCGGCGGCGCCGGGCCTTCCAGCTGGATTCCATCGCCGCCGCTCTCCTGACCGGACGCCGCGCCGACCGCGGCCAATACCAGAGAGGAAGCCGCGAGCCGTATCGCCCGGGTCCACATGAGCAGAGGGCGCCATTCTGAAGGCGGAGGGCTCCACCCGCGGTCGCTTTCGGTAAGAGATTGTCGGAGAGTGTCCGCCTAACTCTCCAGTCCGACCGTTGCGGTGAAGATTGCGGCGAGGCT
>DAISKN010000608.1:0-260 GCA_036820975.1 Acidobacteriota bacterium
GCGGAGAATGACGGCGCAGGATCTCGTTGAGGAGCGACTCGTCGTCGGAGTTGAGTCGGGTGAGATCGACTCCGTAACGCTCGAGAAAACGCGCCTGGGGTCGCTCGACCACGGTGAAGCTCGCGCGGGGCGCGACCAGGGGCATGGTCACCCCGAAGTGAGCGTACAGACCCCCCAGCTGGGCGAAGTACGCGAGCTCGCTCGGGCCCGCGATATAGGCGAGCGTCGGAAGCAGCGTGTCCTGGTAGAGCGGCCGAAGG
>DAISKN010000608.1:270-4463 GCA_036820975.1 Acidobacteriota bacterium
GAAGGAGAACGTTCGGGCTGAAACACTCCGGCTCCTCGTCCAGAAGGCGCACGACTTGCTCCCGCGACAGCACGCCGTCATCGGGGGCGAGGCGGAAGCCATCGCCCTCGACCGAGATCGGATGACGCCCGGGCCTCGCGCAGGACAGGTTGAGCTGCGAATCCACCGGGATCGCCTGGGCGTGGTAGCCCGCGGCCACGAGCTTCGCGGTCGTCTCCCGGACCGTCTGCCTCGACTCCCGGCCCTGCGAGATTTCCCGTCGAAACAGATCGACGGCCAGCCGCTTCAGGGCCGGAGAAGAGGGGTCGACGACCGCGAGACCGGTTCCGCGGGTGAGACGCAGAAGGAAGCCCCCGAACGCTTCGGCGAGAGTCCGGCCGGGGGCGTATACCTGGAGCGCCTCGAGCAGCTCCGCCTTGAACTCCGAGGCGGGGAGCGCCTGGGAGGCCTCCTCCAGGACCTTCACGATGGCGGGTCCGAGCCTGCGCCCGCCGACGGGAACCCGGCTTTCGCCGCCGTCGCCATCGTAGTGAACGGAGAGGAGCTCCCCGGAAGCGCCGATGAGGTGGGCGTGCCTCACCTCATCGAAGTCGTGGTCGTCGGAATCCATCCAGAAGAGGGGAACCACCGGACGCCCCAGGAGCTCCGAGGCCGCGCGGGCGACGCGCACCGCGGAGAGCGCCTTGTAGAGGGTGTAGAGCGGACCGCCGAGGATCCCGACCTGCTGTCCGGTTACGATCGCGAGAGCTCCTTTGCCGAGGGCTTCGGCGGTCGAGAGAGCCGCCTCGTCCGCTCCCAGGTCGCGGTTGAGGTCCAGGAGCGCGCGGGAGACTTCGGTTCTCGGGTGCGCGGCCGCGTCGAGCTTCCTCGCGATCTTCGCCCACGATTCGGCCTCGAAGGGATCGCCGGGAAAGAACCCGGAAAGCGCCGAGTAACGGTGCAGGTAATCGAGGAAGAGAGGCTTGTAGGAGAGCTTTTTGTAGTCGAGCGGTACGGTTTCAGTCATTGGCCCTCGGGCGCCGGGGGACGAAACATGAGCGCCCATCATAGCCTACGCGTTGACATCCCAAAAAACGTTGTGCTAGCGTAACTTAACAGAAATTTGGGCAGTGAGTTCCATCCGCCGCAGGGCTTTGGCCACTCGACCAGGGCGAGAGGCCGGGGCATCGAATCCGACCGAAAGGTGACGAGGTCTCTTTGACGCAATCAGGCGGTGAGATTCCCCTGAAGATCGATCGCTACGAGATCATCGCCCCGATCGGCTACGGTGCCATGGGCGCGGTCTACAAGGCCTTCGACCCGATCATCAAGCGTCCGGTCGCGGTCAAGACCATTCGCCTCGACGTCCCCCCGTCGAGCCCCGACTATCGCGCCTTTCTCGAGCGGTTCAACGTCGAGGCCCGCAGCGCGGGCCGGCTCTCTCATCCCAACATCGTGACCCTGTATGACGTCGGGCACACCGAGGACAAGATACCGTGGCTCGCCATGGAGTACGTCGACGGCGAGACGGTCGCCGAGCTCCTGCAGGGGGAGAAGCTCAAGCCCGAGGTGGTGATCGGTCTCGTCTCTCAGATCGCCGCCGCGATCGACTACGCCCACGCGGAGGGGGTCGTCCATCGGGACATCAAGCCCTCGAACGTAATCGTCTACGCGGGCGAGAAGGTCAAGGTCACGGACTTCGGGATCGCGAAGCTGATGGACGCCGACGCCACCCACTCGGGGCTGATGATGGGAACCCCGAGCTACATGTCGCCCGAGCAGGCGATGGGAGAGGATCTCGACGGAAGCACCGACATCTTCTCTCTCGGCGTCGTCGCCTTCGAGATGCTGAGCGGCCAGCAGCCCTTTCCCGGCAACAACGTGACCTCGATCCTCTACAAGCTGGTTCACTCGGACCCGATCCATCCCGACAACCTCGAGGTCCTCGGGCTCCTTCCCGACAAATGGCACGAGGTCTTCTCGCGCGTCCTCGCGAAATCCCCTTCGGAGAGATATCCCACCGCCGCCGCCTTCGTTCAGAATCTCGAGCTCTGCCTCGGCTCCTGGTTCGGAGCGCTCGAAGGGGAGACGGTGATCCTCCGCGAGCCGGTTCTCGCCCCCACGGAGCTCGCTCGGGCTTCGAACGTGGACACCGATGAGACGGTGGTGGTACCGCCGCCTATCCCGCCGTCGCGGGGGGTCGAAAGCGACGAGACGATCCTCGCGGGACCTCCGAGGATGGACTCGATCGAGACGATGACCGCTCCCATTCCGGTCGTCCCCATGAGCCGTCGCCGGGATTCGGAAGATCTCGACGAGACGATCGCCGCTCCTGCTCCCGACATCGAGAGGACGCTCTACGCCGGGCCGGGAATCGAGCCGGAGGCGTCCGCCGCCGCGGGGGACGAGACCGTGGTCGAAGCTCCGCAGAACCGTCCGGCGATGACCGTCACCATCCGCAAGCCGCGGGGCCTGAGTCGTCTCCTGCTCGCCGTCGTCGGCGTCGCCGCTCTCCTCCTCGTCGGCCTCGGGGCGTTTCTCCTGAGCCGGATCCCCGCCGAGGAGATCCCTTCGGAGCCGGTCGAAGTCGTCGAGCCGCCGCCCGCGCTCCCGACGACGGGAAGCCTGCGCGTTTCGACCCAGCCGGAGGGCGCGCGGGTCCTCGTCAACGGGGAGGATCGGGGATCGAGCCCGCTCCTGCTCGAAGCCCTTCCGCTCGGGACGTATCAGGTTCGAATCGAGAGCGGCGGCTTCGAAGCGGAGGAAGTCGAAGCCGCGATCACCCCCGAGGCGCCGGCGGCGTCGCTCGACGTCACCCTCAAGGCTCAGGCGCCGGCCGCGCCCCGGCCGGCGATTTTCCGCATCCGGAGCAATCCTCCGGGAGCGCAGGTCGCGGTCGATGGACGCGACGTCGGAGTGACGCCGATCGAGCGGCTGCAGGTGGATGCGGGCTCGCGGGTGGTGAGGGTTCTCCACGAAGGATATCTTCCCTGGGAGGACACGTTCCGCGCGCGCGGGGGGAGGACGGAGACCATCGAGGCGGAGCTCACCGCGCGGGCCGCCGAGCCCGAGCCGCCGCCCGAGCCCGAGCCCGAAGCACCCGAGCCGCCCCGGGTCGTCGAAGGGGCCCTCGTCGAGCGGGGCGAGCCGGGGGTCACGAACCCGAAATGCATTCGTTGTCCCGGGGTTCCCTTCCCCGAATCCGCCAAGCGATCCCGAATGCAGGGCGTGGTGGAATTGAGCTTCCTCATCGATGAGAATGGGGAAATCTCCGACCTCCAGGTGCTGGAGTCCGGCGGCGAGATGTTCGATGACGCTGTCCTCGAGACCGTGAAGAGCTGGCGATACGAGCCGGCGACGAAGCACGGGGTTCGGGTCAAGATGCGCTGGGTGCAGAGGTTTCGCTTCCAGCAGGGACGGTAGGTCCGCTTGGCGAAGCTCGTCATCAACCCCACGTCGGCGACGAAGAAGGAGATCCCGATCGTCTCCCGCGTGATCTCGATCGGGCGCGATCCCTCGAACGACCTGGTGCTGTCGGACTCCATGGTCTCGCGCCGACACGCTATCCTGGAGCACCGTGACAACCAGTACATTCTCAGGGACAACAACAGCTCGAACGGCACGATGGTGAACGGCGACCGGGTCGACATCGAGAAGCCCCTTCGAGACGGCGACCTGGTGGCAATCGGATCGTCGCGGCTTCTCTTCCAGCTCGACGAGACCGCCGAAGCCTCGGTCCCCGCGGCCGTCGCGGCGAAGGGCCCGTCACCCTCCGCTCATCGCCCGGCTCCGGGCGACGGAGCGCACCCCCGCGTCCCGGTCGAAGGCGAGATTCGATGCGCTCACTGCGGAAAAACCGCGCTCGTCGGAGATCGCTTCTGCCGGGGTTGCGGCCGCGAGCTCGCGGCGGAGAAAAAAACCATCGTCTGCACCCAGTGCGGGAACGAAGTGCGGCTGCCCGCCGACTTCTGCGGACGCTGCGGCAAGCCGCTCCCGGCGCGCGAGAAGCCGCCGCTCCTTTCGACGCGCCCCAATCGTCTGTCCGACCTCCATGGCGAGCTCGTGAAGGGCGGAAGCGACGAGCTCCCGGTGGCGGCGCCGGCAGCGGCCTCGCCGAGGCCGCGTCCGAGGCCGACCGGCGCTTCGGAGACGAAGGGCGGCGAGCCGGCGGGCTTCGGAATCCGTTTCCTCGCATTTCTCGTCGACGAGATGAT
>DAISKN010000609.1:0-1480 GCA_036820975.1 Acidobacteriota bacterium
GTCGTGGGAACGGTACAGCATTGGAGCCTCGGCCGCGACGAGCGGCCCGCGATCTACTTTCCGCACCGGCAGCGGCTCAACTCCTCGACGATGATGATGGTGGTCCGCACTCCGGGAGCGCCGGAGGGGTTGGTCGCATCGATGCGCGGCGCGATCGCTGCCGTCGACCCCGACCAGCCGCTGTCGCAGGTCCGGACCATGGGCGAGGTCCTGGAACAGAACCTCGCCCAGCGCGGGTTTTCGACCGCGCTTCTCGCGGCTTTCGCGGGCCTCGCGGTGTTTCTCTCGAGCCTCGGACTCTACGGCGTGGTGAGCCAGACGGTAGGGGAGAGGACCCGGGAGATCGGTCTCCGCGTCACCCTGGGCGCGAGCTCCCGGGACATCCTGGCGATGGTGTTCTCCGGGGGAGGAAAGCTCGTTCTCATCGGCATCGTTCTCGGAGTCGTGGGCGCGTTCGCGCTCTCGCGGTTCCTCGAGAGCCAGCTCTTCGGAGTCACACCCACGGACGGAAGGGTGCTCGTCGCCGTGGCCCTGCTCCTCGCCGCCATGGCGGCGCTCGCCCTCTATCTTCCCGCCCGGCGGGCGGCGAGTATCGATCCCATGTCCGCCCTGCGGCGGAGCTAACCGATGACGTCGCGATAGAGACGATAGAAGTTCCCGCCCAGGATCCTGTCTACGTCGGCGGCTCGATATCCGCGGCCCTCGAGGCCTGCGCGGAGGGTCTCCATCCGCCTCGGATGGTTGAGCTCTGACAGGAGGCGAGCCCGGAAGGCGAATTCTCGCCATCTCCTTCTCGAGCCTCTCCCGCTCCTCGTCGGTATCGGGAATCGTCCGATGCTCGCGGTCGCTTCCGATGCCCACGTGATCGATGCCGGCGATGCGGACGGCGTGGTCGACGTGATTCAGATAGTCGTCGAGCGTGTTCCGCTCCTTGGGTCCGAGAGAGGGGTTCAACTGGAAGATGCCGATCACCCCGCCCTTGTCGGCGAGAGCGCGCAGCTGGGCGTCGGTCTTGGCCCGCGGGTGCTCGAAGACCGAAGCGCAGCTCGAGTGGTTGAAGGCGATCGGTCCCTTCGAGAAGCGCACCGCGTCGTCCGTGGTGCGCGGTCCGGAGTGCGAGACGTCGACCAGCATCCCCATCGCGTTCATCTTCTCGACGACCTCGATCCCGAAATCGGAGAGCCCCTCGTCGGTCCGCTCCATGCAGCCGTTCCCCAGGAGGTTCCGGCTGTTGTAGGTGAGCTGGATGCATCGCACCCCGAGCCGGTAGAAGAGATCGAGGCGGTCGAGCTTGTCGGCGATGGGCGCGGCATTCTGGAACTGATAGAGAAGCGCGAGTCGCTTCCCGTCGCGGGCGCGATCCAGATCCGCGACCCGCGTGGCCTTCAGCATCCGGTCGCGGTGGCTGTCGACGTAGTGCTCGTAGTCGGCGAGCTCTCTCAAGGCGTCCTCGAACGCCTCCTCCCCGTGAAGGCTCGGG
>DAISKN010000609.1:1490-4463 GCA_036820975.1 Acidobacteriota bacterium
GCGGTCACCTGCACCGCGGTCATCCCGCTCGCAATGACCTCGTCGATGAGCTCCATCTCGTAGTCGACGCGGATCTCGCCCATTCCGTCGATGACGTGAGCTCGGACCGCCTGAGAGGTCGCGGCCATCGTCAGGGGAGCTAACAGGGAAGCCTTCAGTATCTCCCGTCGTTTCATGCTACGGCACCGTCCTCGCGACCCGTATGATGGCCGCGAGGCTCCGCTCTACGTCCTCTTCCGTCGTCGCCCAGGAAGAGACGCTGATCCTCATCGCTGCCTTCCCTTGCCAGAAGGAGCCTCCGCACCAGCAAGTTCCGTCACGCTGGACGGCCTGGATCACGGCCCTCGTCCTCTCGTCGTCCCCGAAGGAGACCAGCACCTGGTTGAGCTCCACTTCGTTCAGGATCGTGAACCCCGCTGCTTCGAGGCCCGATGCGAACTGCCGCGCGTGGCGGCAGCAGCGGTCCACCAGGTCGGCGACGCCCTCGCGGCCGAGAGAGAGGAGGGCCGCCCAGATGTCGATCCCTCGCGCTCGCCGCGAGGCTTCGGGAGTGAAATCGGAGGGCGTGCGCTCGTCGGTCTGGGGCAGGTAGGCCGCGGTCATGGCGAGCGCCGCCCGCGCGACCGAGGGGTCGCGATAGAGCGCGAGCCCGCTGTCGTAGGGGACGTTCAGCCATTTGTGGAGGTCGGTCGCGATCGAGTCCACCTCGTCGATGCCCTCGGTGAGATGCCTGGTGCGGGACCCGACCGCGGCCCAGAGGCCGAACGCCCCGTCCACGTGAACCCAGGCGCCCGCCTCCCGCGCGCGCGGCGCGATCTCGCGGATGGGATCGAAAGCGCCGGTATTGACGTTCCCGGCCTGGAGGCAGAGGATGGTCGGCCCCTCGAGACAACGCGGCTCGAGAGCATCGGCGCGCATGCGTCCCTTGCCGTCGACGGGAAGCGTCGTGACCCGGTGACGGCCGAGACCGAGAAGACCGAGAGCCTTCAAAAGCGAGGCATGGACTTCGGCGCCGACGATCACCCGAATCTCGGGCGCGCCGAAGAGGCCCTGGCCCTCGACGTCCCACCCCGCCCGGGAGAGCACCTGGTGGCGCGCCGCCGCGAGGCCGGAGAAGTTCCCCATCGTGGTTCCGGTGACGAATCCTCCTCCCCATCCGGGAGAGAGCAGGAGAAGCTCGCGGATCCAGGAGAGGGAAACCTCCTCGAGAGCGGCGGCGATCGGGGAGCCGACGACGAATGCGCCGTTCTGGTCCCAGGCGCCGGAAAGCCAATTCGCAACGACGCTAGCCGGAAGAGACCCGCCGGTCACGAAACCGAAATAACGGGGACCCGCGGTGGCGACGGTCGCGGGCGAGCCGATCTCGTCGAGCAGCGCGAGGACTTTTTCGGGGGGGGAAGGACGCTCGGGAAGCGCGACCCGGAGTTTCTGGAGTGCGTCTAGCGAGGCGCGAGTCGGCTCGACGGAACGGGCGGGAAGCCCTTCGAGATAGGAAGCCGCCCTACGAGCGGCATCTTGAAGGAGCTCCCGCACCGCGTTCTTGCCTCGGCACGGAAGCTAAGCGACCGTGAAGCGGGCTGTCAAGTTCGTGAAGATTTTCACTTGGAAGAGCCAGCGGACTTCTCCTTGGACTTCTCGTCGACCTCCGGCCGGATCTTCGCCAGAAGCTTCCGGAAGTAACGACGTCTCTCGACCCAGCCCTCGGAACGCCGACGGCTGAAGCTATTGCCTGCGTACATTTTTTCCTCCGATTGTTTGTCCGACGAGGTTTAGACGTTTTCCCCCTCGGGAAAGTTCCGTAACCTGCGCTACTCTTCCCGCGTGAACGATCGCGTCCGCTTCTCCCTTTCCCCACAGGGGCCTTATTCCCTCGATCGAACCCTCGCGCGCTTTTCGCGCTTTCCCGAGAGCGTCGACCGCTTCGAGGAGGGTATCTACAGGCGCCTGCTGTTCTTGCGAGGGCGTCCGCTCTTTGTCGACGTGCGACAGAAGGGTCCACCGTCGCGAGCGCGCCTGGTGATCGAGATCACGGGAAATCAGGCCCGGACCCGTGAAGCGAAAGCTCTCGCGCGCCGGGTGCTCGACCGGGTCCTCGGGACGTCGACCGATGTCCGCCCGTTTTATCGCCGGTTTCGAGGCGACACGCTCCTCGGGCCGATCATCCGACGGCATGCCGGCCTGCGGGTCGCCGGGCGGCTCACCGCCTGGGAAACCCTGCTCCAGATCGTGCTTTCGCAGCAGATCCACTTGAAGCTGGCCCACGGAATGCTCGCGGACCTCGCGGAGCATCTGGGCCGCAGCGCGCGGCTCGACGGCAGGCTGTATTACTCGTTTCCCTCGCCCGGAGCCATCGAAGCCGAGCGCCTCTCCGCCCTGAGGCGATTTCGCCTGAGCCAGGCGAAGGCCGAGACCTTGAAGCGTCTCGCGTCCGCGTTCGTGAACCGGGAGCTCTCGGACGAGAAGCTCTCGTCGCTCCCCGACGAGGAGGCGATCGATCTCCTCACGTCCCACAAGGGAGTCGGGCGCTGGACCGCGGAGTTCACCCTCCTTCGCGGTCTCGGCCGAATGGATATCTTCCCCGGAGGCGACCTCGGCGTCGTGAAATACCTCGCCCAGGGAATGCTCGGCTACGACGGGCTCGCCCTCGAAAAGGACATGCGTAGATTCGCCGAGAGGTGGCGGCCCTACCGCGGTCTCGCGCTCATCTACGCCTACGCCGAGCTCACTCATCGCTCGGAAACGAGGAATGCCGTCGCGGAGTGATCAGGGCTCCGCTGGCTCTGTCGCCGCGTCTTCGGCGACCGAGGGCTCGAGAACGATCTCGATGCGCAGGTGCATTGGCGGCGCGTCCGAGCGAAGATCCTCGCTCGTGGAGGCCGGCTCGACGAGGCGGTTCGTCTCGCGACCGAGGCGGTGGACCTCGCTCGTCCGACCGACGACCTCGACAAGCGGGGCAGGGCGCTGATGGGCCTG
>DAISKN010000610.1:0-4462 GCA_036820975.1 Acidobacteriota bacterium
GGCGCGGTTTCGCCGAAGCGCTTCGCGCGAAGGCGAACGCTCCGCTCGCGCAGGCGAAAGACGCATTTTTCCGCAGCCTGCGAGTGCAGCAATGCCGCGATCAACGGACACTGCGGGCTTTCGGCCAGGAAGCTCCCGATGCCTCCCGCGGACGGTTCGCGATGGGCTCCGAGCCTCGGAGTCGCCGGATACGAAGGAGGGTCTTCAAGTAGGACCACCCGCAGCGGAAAAGCCTGACCCGTGAGCGACCTTTCCGGCGGGGCCGATAGTGAAAGGGAACTTCGAGGATCGTATGGCCCGCCGAGTACAGGAGCGCGAGGACCTCGGGCAGGATATCGAAGTCTCGCCCCTTCGGGTCTATCTTCCGAAGCCCAGCCATCGGATAGATTCGGAATCCGCTGGAGAGATCCTGAAAGGGGATGCCGAGAAAGCGGCGGTAGACGCCGTTCAGGAGACGACTCAGTACCGAGCGGAAGACGCCGGTTTCGGCGCTTCCGCAGGCGACGTAGCGGGAGGCGATGACCAGCTTGGACTCGCCTCGGTGATCCCAGAGCGTCGGGATGAAGCAGGGCTCGTGTGAGTGATCGGCATCCATCGTGAGGAGGTATTCGCCGTTCGCCGCCGCAAACCCTTCGGAAAGAGCCTGACCGTAGCCCCGGCCGGTTTGGCTGACGAAGCGCGCCCCCGCCTTCTCGACCATGGGCCGGGTGTCGTCTCCCGAGCCGCCGCCAACGACCACCACCTCAAAATCGACGGGCATCTCGCGCAGGACGCGATCGACATCCCGAAGGAGCGACGGCAGGTTTTCGGTTTCGTTCAGCGCCGGAATCAAAACCGTCAGATCCAACGCCTGCCCTCCCCCTCTTCGTCGAATTCGGCTGTAATCACCGAGCTTAACCATCGGGAAGTTGCGGCGCAAGAAGCTGCCTTTGAAGGGTCTCTACTTTCGACAAATGGCGAGTAGATCCAGTGACTCTTCCAGAGGGGTCGGGGCGATGGTGAAGTCCGAAGGGCCGAGCTCTCCGAACGACTCCAGATGATCCGAGCGCATCCGCCGTCTCACGAATCGCGCGAGCTTGGCGAAAGCCCACTTCTGAATCGGTTGCGGGAGGACGCGACGCAGACCGAAGGGATCGAGCCTGAGAATCCGCGTTACCTGCCGGCGCCGCGAGCTCTGGAGCGTTCTGACGCGCTCGTTGCCGAATATCCCCAGGATCGCAACCGAGGGGAAGAGCGACTCGAGGAGCTCACGGAGCTCCTCGGGCCGATACTCTTTGAAGTGATAGGGGTTCTCCGAGAACGAAGCCAGCCGATTCGGAGTGCTGAGAATGAGGAGTCCTTCGGGTCGCAATACACGAGCCGCCTCCCGCAGGAGCGCAACCGGCTGTCGAAAGTGCTCCAGGACCTGAAAGGAGCACACGACGTCGAAGCTTCCATCCCGGAAGCCGAGCCTTCGCAGGTCGGAACACGACAGGTGGAGGTTTCGCGGGCCGAAGCACCGCGCTTCTCTTGCCGTCTCCCATGAACTGTCGACACCGACCACGAGGCGGGCGGACTCGGCGATGCATTTCGCTCCGTAACCCTCGCCGCAGCCGCCGTCCAGGACCACCTTTCCGGAAACAAAGGGAAGGCACGCCCGGTAAGCGGCCAGGTGCTGACTCAAGTCCGGCCGAAAGTCCTCGTCGTGAGCGCTGATACGCTCTCCGGTGAATGCCACCAACGAGAATCTACTCGCGCGTCCAGGCCGTCCGGAGTACCGTTCGGCGAGCCGGTTCGTTTTCCAGGAGGTGCTCGAGGAGGGTCGCGTAGCTCAGAGCCGTCTCCTCCCATCGGAACGTGGCGGCCCGCTTCCGGGCTCTTGCCGAGAGTCGATCCCACAGAGCCCGATCCTGCCGGAGGCCACGAAGAGCCTCGGCCAAGCCGTTCGCAGCGCCCGCGGCGACGAGTATGCCGGCATCTCCCACGACTTCGGCGATGCCCGGGAGGTCGGAGGCCACCGGCACCGAGCCAACCCTCATGCCCTCGAGCAGCGACATCCCGAAGGCCTCCATCATCGACACCGAGGAAAGTACGACGACGTGAGACGCCGCGAAGAGCGCGCACAACTCGCCATCGGACAGCCCGCCGTGAAAACGAACGCTCTGGAGCTCCAGCCGCGCCGCCAGCGCTTCGTATCGCTTCCGGCGGTGACCTTCTCCCACGATGTGCAAACGGGCCTCTGGTACCTGCTGAAACGCCCGGAGCAATACATCGATGCCCTTGTAGGACCTCAGCTGGGCCACGGCGAGAATGTCGAATCGTCCGCTCTCGCGGTCAACCGCGGGATACGACAGGTGGTCCGCCCCCCAGGGGATGACGACGACGCGGCGATGTCCCCGGTCGAGAAGCAGCCGCTCGTAGGCTTTCGTGGTTACCACGACGGCGTCCGCCAGACGAAGAATCCGCCGGTGCAGGCGATTGTAGAGGCGGCAGAGAATCCGCAATCCAGGGAGGTCCAGCTCGAAATGGTGCGTATAGACCACCTTCGGGCGCGTTTCTCGCGTCATCGTGAGGCGTATCAGCAGGAGGAAGGCTTCGCTGAACGTCGGCGCCGGACCGTGAATATGAACGCAGTCGTACTCCACCAGCTGACTTCGGATCGAAGGCCATCGAAGGAAGAAGAACGACAATCTGAGCTCTCCCCACATCAGCTTCGGCAGACTCCGCATGGTGATGGTTGCGATCTCGTGCCCCATCCGGCGGTAGTGGTCGATCAGCAGCTTCGCCGACAAGGCGACCCCACTCCGCGCCGGCGGGAGTTCGGAGACGACGAGAAGGATCTTCACGGGCGTCTTGGTCGCTCTTCCATCCAATGCATAAGTGCCGCGGGGCCCCACCCCCGCGGCCAGAAGATGTCGGCGGCCCATTCGGGCCGCGCTCGCTCCGCTCCCGCAGGCTGCGGACGCATCATTCCGCAGCCGGCTCGAGCGGATGGAAGTACGATAGCGAATTTGCGCCTCGTGGAGAAGCGCATATATTCTTCGAGCGCCGGGTCGCCAGAAGGAAGCCTGGTCCATGACTTCAGGCGTCGAGGAGACCATCGATTGCAGACCGAGGCGACGAGTCCCTTTCAGACGGAGGAATGCGCGCTCCAGCAGCAGGACTCCTCCGCGAAGGACGGCTCGAGACGAGGGGTCGGCTCGCCGCCGAGTTGTCTCGTCTGCGGCGGGACGCGGCTGGCAAAGATCCATCGCACACCGGACCAGGTCCTGCTGTGCTGCGACGGTTGCCGCCTGGTCTTCGGATGGCCCGTCTTCTCGAGAGAGGCTCTCCTGGAGTACAACGCGATCTCGTTTCGCGGGGAGGGGTTTCCCGAGACCACGGGCTATTTCGATCGGAGCCTGGTGGGACTCGATGGCAGCTCGCTACTTCGGCAGTATCGCCGCGGGTTGGAGCAAATCTCCCGGGTGGTCCCGTCGGGGAGACTCCTGGACGTCGGCTGTGGAGTGCCGATGTTCCTCGATCTCGCCCGATCGGCCGGCTACGCCGCGCAGGGGATCGATTCGGTGCCGGAGATTGCCCGGATCGCGCGGGAAGACTTCGGCCTCGTCGTTCACACCGCGCCCTTCGGTCGGTGCGGATTGGAGAAGGACTCCTTCGACGTCATCACGATGTGGGATTTTCTGGAGCACCTGCCGGATCCGATGGGTGCTCTGATTCTGTCGCGAGAGCTGCTGCGGCCGGGCGGCGTTCTCTTCGTCAGCGTGCCGAACCATCGGAGCGTCCTTCACGGCGTGGCTGCTTTGCTCGGGAAGCTCCCGTACCGCCGGACACTCGAGATGGTCGACAAGCTGTACCACTTCTCGCATGTGTGCATCTGGTCGCCGCGAGCGATCGAGACCGCGCTCGCCAGGGCCGGGTTCTCGCCACTCGCGCGTGGCCTGGAGGGCCCGGACCTGAGCCGCTACCGCCTTCCGGCGCCTGTCCGTGCCGGTCTCACCGCCATCGACGTCGTCGGCCGCATCTCCGGGCTTCGGAGCCGACTCTGGATCCTGGCCAGGACGGCGGACGGCCCGTCGATGGATCGCCCAGGGTTTCCTACGGGAGTCCGCTCGACGGGATGAGCTCGCCGGTGTCGCGCTCCGCGGACCGCCGCACCGCCTGCCTCGTTGCCTTGGCCAGCGGCATTCTCGCCCTGCCATTTCTCGCGAGCATTTCGATGCTCGACGAAGGCACGCTGGTGCATATCGCGGACCGCATCGCTTCGGGAGAAGTGCTGTATCGAGACGTTGCAACCGGGGTCATGCCCGCCGCCTACTATCTCCACGCTCTACTCTTTCTCGTCTTCGGCCGCTCGCTCCTCGTGGGACGAGTCTTCATGATTCTGCTGTTCGCTGTGGCATCCGCGGGTGTCTTTCTTACGGCCCGTGGCGTCACCACCCGCGCGGTAGCGCTTTCGACGGCTCTCGCCTTCAGCGCTCTC
>DAISKN010000611.1:0-4455 GCA_036820975.1 Acidobacteriota bacterium
GACGATCCGCTCGAGAGTGTCTCGGGCATCGAGGATCCGATTGGTCAGGCTCGGAAGTACATCGCCGACCGCAAGTTCAAACAGGCTGTGGCATGGCTCGAAACGTTCATGCCCACGAACGACAACGAGCGGCACGAGGTCCGGCTTCTCGTGGGTGAAGCGCTCCTCGGCGACCGGCGCTACCCCGAGGCCATCGAGGAGCTCGGAGAGGTGCTGCTCGCGAATCCCAGGGAGCTCCGGGCGCTGCGGCTCCTGGCCCGTGCCCACGCCTACAATCGAAACCTTCCCGACGCCCAGAACCTCTACGAGGCGCTCGCCGAAGCGGTGCCCGAGGACGCCGAGGCCCATCTGCACCTGGGCTATCTCTATGCGCTGAAGGACCTGCGGGAGAAGGCGCTCGAGGAGTTCGGGGCCGCGTTCCAGACCGACTTCGACTACCTCCTTCACGACGTCGGGCCTTTCGCCATCGCGATGCGCGCGGTCTTCGAGGACGAGGAAGGGACCTATCAGCCGCCCCGGGTCGTGAAGTTCGATGTCCCGCCACCGAAGGAGATGGATTCGCGGCGCTCCGGCCGTTCGAGCTCGATCGCGGTGCTCGTCGACCACCGGGGGAAAGTGGTCGCCGCCCAGCTCGGGGGCGACAGCTCGGGCTCGACGCCGCTGATGATGGTTTCGCTCGTGAGGGCGACCTATTCTCCAGCGAGCCTGAACGGCATCCCCATCCCCGCGCTCCTTACGATGGGAGACGGGGAGGAGGCCGGACAGTAGCGTCGGCGCGGTCAACGGGATCGCGGGGAACTTCCCGCGGGAAGTTCCCCACGAGGTGTATCGGCTTGACACACCTCGCCCGGCTTCGATAGCATTAAAAAAAGCGATTTCTTGGTCCCCGACCCGGCGCGTTAGCGCCGGGCTTCATACTGATTCATTACGTTCCGACCCTTGGACCGTCATCGTTTCGAACCGATCCATAAGCCTTTGCCATTTTCAGCTTAGAGAAGGGGAGAAACCGTGGACTCGGAACTGAAAGAGGGGGTCGACGCACCCGGCGGAGGGTTGTCTCACTGGTCCGACGGACCCGAGATATCCGCCTCCGGAGCCGCCGCAGTCCTTGACGCATCGCCAGCACCTCCGCTCCCGGCCGCGATTCCGGCGCCAGCCGCGCGAGGCGCCAGGCGCAAGGGACGCATCATCGCGGTCGGAGGAGGAAAAGGGGGAGTCGGAAAGAGCCTGGTCACGAGCAGTCTCGGGATCAGCCTGGCGCGCCACGGGCGCAAGGTCGTGGTGGTCGACGCCGATCTCGGCGGGGCGAACCTCCATACCTGCCTCGGATTGAACAGCCCCGAGCGGACGCTCTCCGACTTCATCAACCGCCGCGTCCCCCGGATCGAGGACGTCATCGCGGAGACCGGGGTTCCCAACCTCGGGCTCATCAGCGGAGCGCACGATCATCTGACCGCGTCGAACATGAAATATTTCCAGAAGACGCGTCTGCTCTCGCGGATCGCCCAGGTCGACGCCGACATCATCCTGCTCGACATCGGCGCGGGAATCTCGTTCAACATCGTCGATTTCTTCCTGCTGGCGGAGCAGGGAATTCTTGTGGTGATTCCCGAGCCGAGCTCCATCGAGAACGCCTACCGTTTCCTCAAGATGAGCTTCTACCGGCACCTGTGGCGCTCGCTCAAGGCGAGCCCGGCGCGGAAAGTCGTCGAGGAGGCGATGGATCAGAAGAACCAGGTGGGCATCCGGACGCCCTTCGACCTGCTGGAAGCGGTCGAGAGGATCGACGGCGCCTCCGGCCGTTTCCTGAAGGAGAAAGCTCTCGAGTTCCGGCCGCGGCTCCTGGTGAACCAGGTCCGGTACCCCGAAGACGAGCGGCTGGGCCACTCCATGTCCGCGGTTTGCCGGAAGCACCTCGGCATCGACATCGACTCCATCGGCGCCGTCGGCTTCGACGAGAGCGTCTGGAGGGCGAACCGCAAGAAGCGGCCGTTCATGCTCGACTTCCCCGACTCGGCCGCCGGACGCTCCCTGGAGCTGGTGGCCCGCTCCCTCCTCTACCCGAAAGCGACCCGGGCGGCGAAGGAGGCGAAAGCGAGTTGATGTTCCGCCGTCTCTCCGAGCAGGACTTCTACCAGGTGCTCGAGGTCGGTTACGACGCGAGCCCGGAGGAAATCCAATCGGCTTACGAGGACGCGCGAGAGATCTACAGCCACGAGGCGCTGGTCTCGGTCTCGATCCTGAGCGAGCCCGAGCGTCGCCGGACCTACGAACGCATCGCCGAGGCCTACCAGACGCTCATCGCCGAGGACAGCCGGAGGCTCTACGACGAGAGCCTCGGGATTCCCCGGAAGAGCCCGCCCCGCTCCCGGATGGCGGCGGAAAGGCAGGAGACCCCGCTCATCCTGTCGAGCCCTTTGAATCCCCTCGACGTCCAGTCATTGACCGAGGCCTTGAACCAGACCGAGGACACGAGGCCTGCGAGCGCTCCGGAGCCGCCGCCGGAGCGGCCGACGGCCGAGCCGCGCAAGAGCCCGCTCCAGCTCGGATTGACCGAGGAAGCTACCGGGGAGTTCCTGCGGCTCGCGAGAGAGGCACTCGGCCTCGACCTTTCCACCATTTCCGAGGAGACCAAGATCGGCTGCTCCATGCTGGAGTACATCGAGACCGAGAGGGTCGATCGGCTCCCCGCCCCGATTTACCTGAAGAACTTCACGCTTCAAATCGCGCGGTGCCTGGGCCTCGACGAAGAGAAGGTCGCCCGCACGTACCTTTCCCGCATCCGCCGGCTCCAAACCCACGCCGGAGCTTGATATAGTTACGGGCTTCGTGCCCGAGATCTCCGTCGTCATTCCCTGTTACAACGAGTCGAGCACCATCGAGGAACTCCTCGACGCGGTGCGCGCGAGCGAAATCCCCGACAAGGAGATCCTCGTCGTCGACGACGGCTCCACCGACGGTACTCGAGAAAAGCTCCGGTCGCTCGAGGGCCAGCCCGGCCTCAGGGTGATTTTCCACGAGCGGAATCAGGGAAAGGGAGCGGCGCTGCGCACCGGATTCCAGGCGGCAACGGGCGACGTCGTCATCGTCCAGGACGCCGACCTGGAGTACGACCCAAAGGAGTATCCCAAGCTCCTGGCGCCGATCCGCGCGGGGAAGGCGGACGTGGTCTACGGCTCGCGGTTCGCGGGCGGCGGCGCCCACCGGGTCCTCTACTTCTGGCACTACGCCGCCAACAAGCTCCTCACACTGTTTTCGAACATGTTCACCAACCTCAACCTCACCGACATGGAGACCTGCTACAAGGCCTTCCGGCGGGAGGTGATCCAGAAGATCGACCTGCGCGAGGAGCGCTTCGGATTCGAGCCGGAGGTCACGGCGAAGGTGGCGCGCATGGGATGCCGGATCTACGAGGTGGGCATCTCCTACTCCGGTCGCACCTACGCGGAAGGGAAGAAGATCGGCTGGCGGGACGGGCTACGGGCCGTCTGGTGCATCGTTCGGTACAACCTGCTGGGGTGAGAGTATCGCTCTCAGGGCGCTGATGGTCGAAGGCGTCGTGCGGCAGCAGCCGCCGATGAGCCGGGCTCCCCGACGCCGCCACTCGGGCGCGAGCGCTTCGATGGGGGCCGAGGTTTCCCCGGGAATCCAGGTCTGTTTCGGCGCGTCCCAGATTTCCCCGCTGTTCGGATAGACGGCGACGAGCTTCGCGGTGGAGCCGCGGGACGACTCCAGGAGCGAGGAGACGAAGCGCGGGGCGGTGCAGTTGATTCCCACTGCAGCCACGGCCTCGCACGCGCCCGCGGCGGCGAAGCAGTCGGCGAGTTGCTCTCCGTGGCTCACTTCGACGGAGTTGCGGCAGCTGAAACTAATCCAGACGGGAGGCGCTTCTGGGAATTCCTCGAGGAGCGCCGTCACCGCCTCCGCCTCCAGGAGCGAAGGAATCGTCTCGACGGCGAGGACGTCCGCTCCGGAGTCAGCCAGCACGCGGAGACGCGGGCGGTGGAAATCCATCAGCTCTTTTCGAGAGAGCCCGTAGTCTCCCCGATACTCCGAGCCGTCGTGCAGCGACGCTCCGTAGCAGCCGATGGATGCGGCTAACAGAGGAAAGACGCGCCCGGGACGGCTCGCCGCATCTCTCCAGAAGCGCTCTCGCGCCCGGTTCACGAGCTCGACGGAGAGTCTCAGGAGGCGATCCGACTCCTTCGTCCCGATGCCCCGGGAGGCGAAGCCCTCGAACGTCGCCTGGTAGCTGGCGCTCGTGCCGATGTCGGCTCCAGCACGGAAGTAGTCGTAGTGGACGGCCTCGATCTCCCCGGGCGCCTCGACGAGGTACTTCGACGACCAGAGAGGGTCTCTCAGGTCGAGACCCCGCCGCTCGAGCTCCGTGGCAAGCCCGCCGTCGAGAATGGCGACTCCCGCGCCCGAGCAGAGAAACGGAGAAAAGGGAACAGA
>DAISKN010000612.1:0-4451 GCA_036820975.1 Acidobacteriota bacterium
TCTCGCGGCCTTCGAGCTCGGACGGAGGGCGGCCTCACCGCCCCTTTCGCCCAGGCCTCAGTTTCGCCTTCCCGGAGACGCGGCTCGTTTCCTCCTTCCGCGCTTCGGCACGAGGCCGCTCGAGGCGTTCGGAATCCTGGTCCTCGACACGCGGAACCGTCTGAAGCAGCTCCAGATCGTCTCGACGGGAAGCCTCAGCGGGTCTCTCGTCCATCCGCGCGAGGTCTTCCGGGAGGCGACGATGCTCCAGGGGGCCTCGATCATCGCCTTTCACAACCATCCCTCGGGGGATCCCGAGCCCTCCCGTGAGGACCGGGAGCTCACTCTCCGGCTGGTGCGGGCGGGACAGATCCTCGGCATCGAGCTCCTCGACCACGTGATCGTCGCGTCGGGCCGCTACTGGAGCTTCAAGGAGCGAGGAGAGATGTAACACGGGCTTGCGAAACCGGCGGATTCTCGCCACACTCCACGGGCCTGTCCATGCGCGAGAAGGTCCTTTTCATCGATTGCTCGTCCGGAGTGAGCGGGGACATGCTCCTCGGGGCGCTCGTGGATCTGGGGGTGCCGCTCGCCGCGTTGAAGCGCGAGCTCTCGAAGATACAGGTCTCCGGGTTTCGACTCACACGCGCGCGCGGTGCGAGGGGAGGAGTCAGCGGGACGCATCTCCGCGTGAAGACTCCGGGCGATCGCGGTTACCGTCACTGGGCGGATTTCGAGCGCATCCTCCGCAGGAGCCGGCTCTCCCCTGAAGCGAAGTCGCGCTCGCTCGCCCTCATCCGCCGTCTCTTCGAAGCGGAGGCCCAGGTCCACGGCGAGACCGCGGAGAGCGTGCACCTCCACGAGCTCGGTTCTCTGGACACTCTCGTGGATGTCGTCGGCGCCGTGGCGGGGATCGAGATCCTCGGTGTCTCGGAGGTGGTTTCCTCGGAAGTGAACGTCGGAGGCGGCTTCGTCGAGACCGAGCACGGCCGGATGACGGTGCCCGCCCCGGCGACGGCGCTTCTTCTCGAAGGGGCTCCCGTCTTTTCGGACGGCGAGGACTTCGAGCGCACCACACCCACGGGTGCGCTTCTGGCTACGGGTCTCTCGACCCGATTCGGGGCCTTTCCGGGAATGACCCTGCGGAAGATCGGGTACGGCCTGGGGACCAGGGACCCCGAGCACGGCCGGCCCAACGCACTCCGGCTCGTGCTCGGAGAGCGCGAGAGGGGCGGCTCCGAGACGGTGCTCGTCCTCGAAGCGACGATCGACGACATGACCCCGGAGCAGATGGGCTATCTTCAGGAGAAGCTTCTCGAAGCCGCCCTGGACGTATTCCTGACCCCAGTAATAATGAAGAAGAACCGGCCGGGGGTGAACGTTACGGTCATCGCCCGGCCGGAGGCGCGAGAGAGCGTGAGCGAGATCCTTTTCACCGAAGGAACCACCCTCGGGGT
Source organism: Acidobacteriota bacterium (assembly GCA_036820975.1). Lineage (GTDB taxonomy): Bacteria > Acidobacteriota > Vicinamibacteria > Marinacidobacterales > SMYC01 > DAISKN01. The sequence goes on from DAISKN010000612.1 coordinate 1,437, forward strand.
CCGCTATCATGAGGTCCGGCGCGAGGCCCTCGAAAGGCGCTTCGTCTCCGTGGCCACCCCCTACGGCAAAGTGAACGTGAAGGAGGGGCTTCTCGGGGGCAGGGTCGTGAACCGCGCCCCGGAGCTCGAGGACTGCCGGAAGCTCGCGGCCCGGAAGAAAGTACCCCTAAAGGAAGTGCAGCAAGCCGCCGTGAGCGGGGCCCGGCCGCCTTCGCGCGGAGCGCTACGGCGAGGTCCCGCCGAAGCCCGGAGGAAGGCGGAAGGGCGAAGGCGGAAGGGCGGAGGCGGGAGCCTCGCGAAGAGCGACATCGAGCAGCGGGGCCCGGAGGGCCCCATCCTCCCCGCGCGAGGAGCGCGGGGAGCGAGCCGAGCGAAGAGCGAGGCGAGCCTTAAGTAAGGAGACAGAATGACCGAAGAGATCACTATCGAGGATTTCGCGAAGATCGACCTCCGGGTGGCGAGGGTCGTCGAGGCTTCCACCATCGAGGGCGCCGACCGCCTCCTGAAGCTCGTCGTCGACCTCGGAGGCGAGACCCGGCAGCTGGTCGCGGGGATCAAGAAGACGTACGCGCCCGAGGCCCTCGTGGGAAAGCACATCATCGTGGTGGCGAACCTCAAGCCCGCCGAGCTCCGGGGCGTCCAGTCGCGCGGGATGCTCCTCGCGGCCTCGACGGACGAAGGACCCATCGTGGCGACGTTCGAGAAGGAGGTCGCACCGGGAAGCAAGGTCAAGTAGTGCGTCTTTTCATCGCGGCGATCCTCACGCTCGGGGTCGCCTGCGCTCCCCGCGGATGCTCCGAGCCAGACCTCCAGGAAGTCCTCCGGGACCGCATTCCCGTCGCGGAGAAGAGCTACGACGGAGTGCTCCTCGAGCTCGGGGCTCCTCAGGCCCTTCCGTTCCTCGGAGAAGGCTGGTCGTACGGCGAGCCCGCTCCCGACGGGAGCCTCTTTCGATGGGCGGTGACCCAGCGCTCGACGTTTCGATTCGAGAGCGAGCGGGATGGAACGCACCTCGCCTATTTCGAGTGCGAGCCCTTCGTCTATCCCGGAAGCCCGGCTCAGTGGCTCGCGGTGACCGCCAATGGTGTCGAGCTCGATCCCCTCGAGCTCCGGCCCGGCCGCGAGCGCTACCCCGTTCCCCTCCCTCTCGTCCGCGGCGAGAATAGGATCGAGATCCGCTTCCGCTACGCGGGTGAGCCCGTCCGGTCTTCGCGGGAGAAGCGGCGCCTCGCCGCTGCCTTCTACCGGTTCGAGGTCCCATTCGAGGATTGGAACGCCCGCGCCGGCCCGTTCGGCGCCCCCGATAACGGCGACAACGGAATCCTGGTCCCCTCGGGCGGGCGTATTTCGTTCTTCCTCGAGCTTCCCCCACGAGCACGCCTCCGGCTCGGAGTGGGCGCCGGGGAGCCACCTCAGCTCCGCGCTCCGGCCGGCTCCGCGGTCACGGTGACGATCGCCGGGGAAGAGGGCGAGGTCTGGAAAGAGACGTTCGCGGTCTCACGGATCGGCGCGGAAACCTGGGAGAGGGAGCTCTCCGCCCTTCCCGAGTCTCCCGTCGAGGTGACGTTTCGCGCGGACGATCACGACCTGCTCCTCCGTCCGGAAATCCTCGTTCCCCCGGCGGAGGAGAAACACCTGGCTTCGCATCCGTCGGGCTCTCGACCCAACATCGTCGTCCTCGTCCTCGACGGGGCGAGCGCGAAGCACATGGGCCTCTACGGCGGGAAGGGGGACACCACTCCGGTTCTCGACGCTCTGGGCCGCGAGAGCGTCGTCTTCGATGCCGTCGTGACCCAGGCCGTCTACACCATCGCCTCCATCGGCTCTCTTCTCACCGGGCAGTATCCCGAAAGGCACCAGAGCGTCTCCTTCGCCGATCGGCTGCGGGAAGACGTGGTGACTCTGCCTTCGATCCTGAGCCGCGCCGGCTACCGGACGGCCGCGTTTCCGGGAAACGCGGTGGTGTCGAAAACCTTCGGGCTGGATCGCGGCTACCAGGAGTTTTTCCCCGTCTGGGAGCGCGAAGGCTACACCGGACATGGCGACTCGGTGGTGAGCGCCTTCGAGGGCTGGCTCGCCGGTCGTCCGCAAGAGCCGTTCTACGCCTACGTTCACCTGCGGGAGCCGCACTTCCCGTACAACCCGCCTCCACCCTTCGACGCGCGATACGGCCCCGACGGTCTCTTTCCCGGCGGCATCGATGACACCGCCGTCGTCGACGACCTCAACCGCAAGGCCGCGGCCGGGAAGCCCCCGAGCGAGGAAGTCCTCGCGCGAGTCCGAGGTCTCTACCTCGGGAACCTCGCCTACGCCGACTCGCTGGTGGGAAAAGTCCTGGGAAAGCTCGACCCCTCGACGATCGTCGTCGTGACCGCGGACCACGGCGAGGCGCTCTTCGAGCACGGCTATCTCGGCCACAACACGCAGCTCTACGAGGAGAGCATCCGCATTCCTCTTCTCATCCGGGCTCCGGGCTTCGCTCCGCGCCGCGTCCGTGATCTGGTGGAGCTCATCGACCTCACTCCGACCCTGCTGGATCTCGCGGGAGTCGCCGACGCTATGGGACTCCAGGGTCGAAGCCTCGTTCCCGCTCTCGCCGGTGAATCGCTCGAAGGACCGAAGCTCGCGTTCAGTCGCACGCTCTGGGCGAAGCCGCGATACTCCGCGCGTGGAGATCGATTCAAGCTCATCTGGGACAGTCGCACCGGAGCGAGCGAGCTCTACGACCTCGAAAACGACCCAGAAGAGCGGACGACGGTCGTAAGCCGCGTTCGCGAGGGGTACCTGAAGGAGGAGCTCTTCCTCTGGTACCGCGAGCAGGAGCGGCTAAAGGCGAAAGAGCCCTCGCCGGACGACGCCGTCCTCTCGGAAGAGGAGCGCCGGGGGCTCGAGTCCCTGAACTACCTCGAGCACCTGCCGGAAAAGGAGCCGCGGTGATCGACTCCCACGCTCACCTCGAGATGGAGGCCTTCGACCCGGACCGGGAGGAGGTGCTCGCGCGGGCGCGCCGGCGCG
>DAISKN010000613.1:0-4451 GCA_036820975.1 Acidobacteriota bacterium
GGAGAGGTGCTTTGCCGCCGAGCCGGTCCCTCACCGCCCCGGCGAGTTGCGCCAGCAGAACGGGATTCACATCGCTCAAACGAACGCCCGCGCCACCCTTCGCCAACCGAGCGAGCTTCTGGATAGCCTCCGTCGCGGAAGCGCCGTCTCTCGAATGCCCCAAATCGAGGATCCCAATCTCTCCGGCCCGGCAGGCGGCGATGGCGATTGCCGGGTCGTCGAGCCCCGAGGGCGTGAGGGCTATCAATCTGAACGATTCCATTCGATGATCACCTATGAGGTCGAGGCCCGTCAGAGAGGCCCGGGGGCGGGCTCAGCAGGTCCGCGATTCCCAATCGAAGCTACACGACTTCTACGACGCCTTCGTTACACGTTCCTGAAATTCCCGCCGCCGGGTGATTGGAGAATCCCGCACGCAAGCGCGCGAACCCCTCCCCATCGTTCAACAGCCGTGGGCACCCGGAGAGACGGGGCGATTTCGACTCGAAAACGAACTGCCGGGGTTTCTATCCGCCTAGAAAATAGCTTGCGCCTGGACTGCCTCCAAGCTGCGACGTCTTTCCCCCATCGATCCACGGCTTTGTCGATCGCGAGCCCACGCACTCCACCCACGCATCGGTCAGCTGAATGCTGTTCCGCACGTCGATGGACCCTGCACTACAAACTTTTGGCTGGTTGGGAGCCATCCAAGGCGAGTTTATTTGTATTCCAGGGGTCCTGCCCTTGTCAAGGGCAAAGTCCCGAAGCGGTCAGCCGCCCAGCCGGCACGGCCGCACTTTTCTATATGCGAGGTCGGTTTTCCGCTGGGGCGCAGGTCGCCGCTCCTACGGGCCGACGGGCTCGATGACGTCCCCGGAGCCCGCAAGGAGCCTTCCGGCGTCCTCCACCTCCGTCGGTGAGCCGATGACGGCGACCCGATCGCCCGGGGTCAATCGCTCCAACGGACCGGGATTGCTGACGACGCCGCGATCGCGATTGATGGCCACGATGGAGGCGCCTGTTCTCAGCCGCAGGTTGGAGTCGGAGATCGTCTGTCCCGCGACCGCGCTCACGTCAGAGACGGTGAACCACCCGATCTCGAGGCCGCCCATCGCATGCGCCAGATCCTCCAGGACGTGGGCGCGGTCGTCCCTCGCCGGGATGGCTTCGAGCCCTTCGCTTCGCACCGCGTCGGCGTATCTCTGGATCTCCTGCGCGGGGAACTCCAGACCCAGCATGGTGCGACGCATGATCTCGAGGCCGCCTTCGAGCTCGGGCCGCACGATGTCCGTCGCCCCCGCGTCCTTCAGGTGACGAGCCCCCTCCCAGGTGGAAGCGCGGGCGATGATGTGGAGCGTAGGCGACGGCACCTGGCGGCGGGCCGCCGCCACCACCATCAGAGCCGCGGTATCGTCGGCGACCGTCACCACCAGCGCCCGGGCGCGATCGAGGCCGGTAGTGCCCAGGATCTCCGAGTTCGCGGCGTCCCCGAAGAGGACCGGCGTCCCCTTGTTCTGCAGTCTCCGCGCGCGGCTCGCGTCGGCCTCTACCACGAGATACGGAAGTCCGATCTGGCCCAGGACTTCGGCGAGGTGCCGCCCGACGCGGCCGCAGCCCACGATGACGACATGGCGATCGAGGGTCTCCGCGGGCCGGGGCGTCAGCGGTCCATGACGGTCGAGACGGGCCCAGAGACGAGGCGTCCTCTTCAGGAGATTCTCGATAGGATCGATCAGCCGGAACATCCATGGGTTGACGGTTATGGAAACGATCGCCCCCGCCAGGATCAGGGAGTACTGGGTATCGTCCAGGACGCCGAGCGCGAGACCGGACTGGCCGACGATGAACGAGAACTCGCCGATCTGACTGAGGCCGGCGCCGACGACGAGCGCGGTTCGCGCCGGATAGGGGAAGGCGAATCCGATGCCCGCCGCGAGCACGGATTTTCCGACCACGACCAGCACGCTCAGAGCCAGGACCTGCCGCCAGTTCGAGATCAGATAACCGGGGTTCACGAGCATTCCGACCGAGACGAAGAACAGCACGGCGAAGGCCTCGCGGAACGGCAGGAGATCGGCGCCCACCTGGTGGCTGAACGGCGACTCGCTCACCACGACCCCAGCCACGAAGGCGCCGAGCGCGAGCGAAACCCCGAAAAGATAGGCGGACGCGAGCGCGGTGCCGAGGGCCGCGGTGAGGGCGACCAGAACGAAGAGCTCTCGCGACTGCGTATCGGCGATGGCACCGAGAATCCAGGGAATGACCCTTTTGCCGATTACCAGCATCAGCCCGATGAAGAGCAGCGCTTTCCCGATCGCGAGCGCGGGTACGAACCATCCGGAGGGACGGCCGGGCGACAGGAGCGCCGGCAAGAGAACGAGAATCGCGACCGTGGCGAGGTCTTCGAGGACGAGCCAGCCGACGGCGACCCGGCCGTGAGGAGTATCGAGAGCGCCGATATCCATCAATCCGCGGAGGAGCACCACCGTGCTGGCGACGGAGATCGCGACTCCCAGCACCAGCGCTGAAGAGGGCGACCATCCCCAACCGAGCGCCATCCAGTACCCCACGGCCGCGGCGACGGCCATCTGGAGAACGGCGCCGGGAATAGCGATGTCGCGCACCTGCCAGAGATCGCCGAGGGAGAAATGGAGCCCGATCCCGAACATCAGAAGAATGACCCCGAGCTCGGCAAGCTGCTGGATCGACTCGACGTTGCCGGTGAGGCCGGGGGTGAACGGCCCGAGGGCGACGCCGGCGAGGAGGTAGCCCACGATCGTGGGAAGCCGGAGGCGCCGCGCCACGAGGCCGCCGACGAGTGCGTACGCGAGCGCCAGAGCGATGTCCACCAGGAGAGCCACTTCGTGCATGCCGAAAGAGCACTCTACTACGCTCGCCCCACGGGCCGGGGGCTCGAAAAACACCGAGGTCGGCGATATAGTCTCCGTTCATGAGGACTGCCAGTGCAGCATTCATCACGATTCTCGTCTCCGGCCTCGCCGCGGTCGAGAGCGCGGAGCGCTACACCATCGCGCTCACCGGCGATTCGATCATCACCCGGAAGCTCTCGGTCTACCGAGAGCCGGAGTTCCTGTCGATGATCGAGCGCATCCGGAGCGCGGACGTCGCCTTCACCAACATCGAGATGCTGTTCCACGACTACGAGTCCTACCCCATGGCCTCGAGCGGCGGGACGTACATGAGGGCCCAGCCCGAGCTCGTGAAAGAGCTGGTCTGGGCGGGATTCGATCTCGGAGGCCTCGCGAACAATCACTCCGGCGACTACGGACCAAAGGCGATGCTGCTGACGGAGAAGTACGCGCGCGAGGCGGGAATCACCGTTTCCGGCGTCGGGAAGAGCCTGGCGGAGGCGCGCGAGGCCAAGTTCCTCGAAACGGGGAAGGCGCGAATCGCGCTGGTGTCTCTGGCGTCCACGTTTCCCGACCATTCCATGGCCGGCAAATCGCGCGACGACATCCCGCCTCGTCCCGGACTGAGCCCCTTGAGACACAAGGTCACGAACCGCGTGACCCGAGACCAGCTCGAAGCCCTCCGCGGGATCATGAAGAGTCTGTCGATGAACGCTCCCGACACCGGGGACAGCCTCACTTTCCGAGGTGCCCAGTTCGTGGTGGGCGAGCCGGCGGGGGTGGTTACCGAGCCCCACCCGGAGGACCTCGAGGAGATCGCGACGATCGTCCGCAACGCCGAAACTCTCGCGGACTACACCGTCGTCTCCATCCACGCTCACGAGGGGGACGGCGATCGCTCGGTGCCGGCGCGGTTCGTCGTCGATTTCGCCCGGCGGATGATCGACGAAGGCGCCGACGTCTTCGTCGGCCACGGTCCCCACGTGCTCCGGGGGATCGAGATCTACAAGGGCAAACCGATCTTCTACAGCCTCGGCGACTTCATCTTCCAGAACGAGACCCTGCAGCGCCTGCCGCACGAGAACTACGCCCCTCTCGGCCTCGCCGACGACAAGGGGCTCTCGGACTTCAACGACGCCCGCTACGATCACGACCGCACGGGATTTCCCGCGACTCCCGAGATCTGGGAATCGGTGGTGGTGGAGACGGTCTTCGAGGGGAAGGACCTATCGGAGCTGAAGCTCCACCCCATATCCCTCGGGTTCGGAAAGTCCCGGTTCGTCCGCGGACGCCCCCTGCCCGCCGACCCGGAGCTCTCGCGGAAGATCATTTCCGACCTCACGCGACTTTCGAAGCCCTTCGGAACCAATGTCGATTACGTGGACGGCGTCGGCATCGTACGTTTGAAGGCCCCGACCACGAATTGAGGTGACGCCATGAAGTCCGCTCTTCTGTTTCTCTCGGCGCTCGTCGCCGCCCCGGCGTTCGCGGAAGCACCCGACGCCTACGCCGAGGTCGCCGATCTCGTCGAGGCCGCCCGCGAGGAGTGGCGCGCCCCGGGAATGTCGGTCGCGGTCGTGGTCGACGGCCGGATCGCCTGGG
>DAISKN010000614.1:0-4435 GCA_036820975.1 Acidobacteriota bacterium
CCTTCGGCTACAAATACGGCGTCCCTCCGGGAGCGGACCTGATGTTCGACGTCCGCTTCCTGCCGAACCCGTATTTCGAGAGCGAGCTTCGCGAGAAAGACGGGAACGATCCCTCGGTCGAGAAGTTCCTGCTGGCGAAGCCCGCGACCGGCGAGCTCCTGGATCGGCTCGACGACTTCCTGGGCTACCTCATGCCTCATTACGCCACGGAGGGCAAAGCCAACCTGACGATCGCCGTGGGCTGCACCGGAGGCAAACACCGCTCGGTGGTGATCGCGAACCAGCTGGGTGAGCGCCTGCGCGCGGCGAGATACCGGGTCAAAGTGAGCCACCGAGACAACGAGAATGACTGAAGAAAAGACGAACATCCGACGCAAAGGCGCATAGAGGCAAAGACGCAAGGAATGAAGACCAGTCCAAGGGGGATAGGAAGACTCTGGAGACGTGGAGATGAGTCAGTGAATCGGGAGAGTTGCGGACGTATCCCCTTATCCCCCCGGTCTCCCCATCCGCCTCGTCCTTTCTTCCTTGCGCCTTTGCCCCTTTGCGCCCTTGCGTTCTTCCCCCGGGTTTCGGACGGATGATTGGAATCGTGGTCGTGACCCACGGTCAGCTCGCGCGGGAGCTCGTCGCCGCGGCGGAGATGATCATCGGCGACATCCCCAACGTCACCTCGGTCTCGATAGGATGGCAGGAAAGCCCCGAGGACGCCGAGCGGGAGATCGAGGCGGCCATCGCCCGCGTCGAGTCGGGGAAGGGCACGGTGGTGCTCACCGACATGTTCGGGGGAACGCCCTCGAACCTGAGCCTCGCCTTTCTGGAGAAGGGACGGGTGGAAGTGGTGACCGGTGTGAATCTGCCGATGCTCATCCGCCTCGCGAGCCTGCGCGAGGAGGAGGTGGGCGACCTGCGCGTGGTCGCATCCCAGGCGATGCGGGAAGGCAAGGAGAACGTCTACCTCGCGAGCGACCTCCTGGCGGATCAGGGGAAAGACAAGAAAGAGCATAGGGGTGGCTGAAAAGCGCGTCCAGATCGTGAACGTCCTCGGCCTCCACGCGCGGGCCGCCGCCCGCTTCGTCCGGGCCGCGACCCGGTTCCGCTCCAAAGTGATGATCACCAAGGACGGGACCACCACCGACGGAAAGAGCATCCTCGGAATCCTGTTCCTCGCGGCCACCACGGGAACGGAGATCGTCATCAGCGCCTCGGGCGAGGACGAGAACGAAGCGGTCGACGCCCTCGCGAACCTCGTCAAGGGGGGCCTGGGCGAGGACGTCGAGGACGCCGGGGGGATGGCGTGAGCGTGAGCGCGGCGTCACCGCAGTCCGCCGGACGGGCCACTCCGCGACCCCTGGTGCTCCACGGGATCGGCGTAGCCCCGGGAATCGTCATCGCCCGGGCGCTCGTCTTCCAGCACCAGGAAACGCCGATCTTCCGGGTGCCGCTGCTGCGCGCCGAGGTCGGAGACGAGGTGGCACGTCTCGAGGCGGCGAAAGAGCTCACCAAGCGCCAGATCCAGGAAGTCCGGACTCGCACCGTCGAGGCTCTCGGCGAGGACCACGGCTACATCTTCGACGCCCACAGCCTCATGCTCGACGACCCCCTGGTCGCCGGGAGGATCGAGGAGGTCATCCGCCGGGAGCGGGTCAACGCCGAGTGGGCGGCGCAGGTCATTCTCGACGAGCTGTCCTCGGTCTTCGACGATCTCGAGGACGACTATTTCCGGGCGCGCCGGAGCGATATCTACGACGTCATCGGGCGGCTGATGCGAAACCTCGCGGGAGCCCCTCCCCGAAGCCTCGAGAAGGTCGAGCGGAAGTACATTCTCCTGTCGGACAACGTCCGGCCCTCCGATACCGCGCGGCTCGATTGGGAGCACATGGCGGGTCTCGCGATGGAAGCGGGAAGCCGCACCTACCACACGGCGATCATCGCCCGCTCGCTCGGAATTCCCTGCGTCGTGGGGGTTCGCGATCTGACGGCGAAGGTGGACCACGGAGCGCCTCTGATCCTGGACGGGGGAGAGGGGATCGTGGTCGTCAATCCCGATCGGGCGACCCTGCGGGACTACCGCGCCCGCAGGCGCCGGCAGACCCTCCTCAAGCAGAAGCTCGAGCATCTCCGGGAGCTGCCCGCGGAGACCAAGGACGGCTACCGCATCGTGCTCCAGGCGAACGTGGAGTTTCCCGAGGAATGCGCGACCGCGCAGAGCCAGGGGGCGGAGGGAATCGGTCTCTTCCGCTCCGAGTGGTTTCTCACCCGCAACCGCGGCCAGTTCCCGAGCGAGGAAGAGCAGTACGCGGTCTATCGCAGCATGGCCGAACAGATGCGACCCTGGTCGGTCATCGTGCGCGCGTTCGATCTCTCCGCCGAGCAATTGGGCGAAGAGATGGGTCAGTCGGAGGCGAACCCGGCGCTCGGGCTCCGGGCCATCCGCCTCCTGCTGAAGCGGCGCGATCTGTTCAAGGAGCAGCTCCGGGCGCTCCTGCGCGCGCGGGCGCATGGGAACGTGAAAGTGATGTTCCCCATGGTCAGCGGGGTCGGGGAGCTTCGCGAAGCGCTCGCGGTGGTGGAGGAAGCGAAAGAGGAGCTGCTGCGGGAGGGCGCCCGATTCGGGGCCGATCTTCCCTGCGGAGTCACGCTCGAGGTTCCCTCGGCGGCGGCGACCGCGGACCTCCTGGCCAAGGAGGCGGCGTTCTTCAGCATCGGAACCAACGACCTCATTCAGTACCTCATCGGCGTCGACCGCGGAAACGACCAGGTGTCCTATCTCTACGAGCCGCTCCATCCGGCGATGCTGCGCACCCTGCGGTTCGTCATCGACTCGGCCCACGCGGCGGGGATCAAGGTGGGAATGTGCGGGGAGATGGCGTCGGATCCGGTCCTGGTCGCGCTTCTCGTGGGCTTCGGGCTCGACGAGCTCTCCATGAACGCCGTCTCGATCCCCACGGTGAAGAACATCATCCGGCACCTCTCGGCCAGCGAGGCCAGGGAGGTCGCCCAGGAGGCCCTGCGGCTTCCGACGGTGAAGGAGGTCTCGGCATTTCTCAACGACAAGCTTCGCGGACTGATTCCCGAGAAGCCGTGAGCCCGGCTATAATGACTTCATCTCACAAGGAGAGGATTCCGATGACCCTTCCCGCGTGGCTTTCGGCATTGGCATTCGTATCTCTCGCCCTTCCCGCCCTGGCGTCCGAAGACCAGGAGGCGATGGAGGTCGTGGACTCCGAGTACGTCTGCATGGTGAACGACGCCGTTTACGAGAAGAAACAGGTCCACGTCCAGGTGGAGGGCAAGGACTATTACGGGTGCTGCGAGATGTGCAAGGAACGTCTGGCCAAGGACGCCGCTCTGCGCGTCGCCATCGATCCGGTGAGCGGCAAGGAAGTCGACAAGGCGACGGCGGTCATCGGCGCCGACTCCTACAAGCGCGTCTTCTACTTCGAGAACCAGGAGAACTTCGAGACGTTCAAAGAGGCGGCGAAGAAGAAGTAAGCCGGAGCTCCTACGGGCTTACTTCACGACCCGTCGCCCTTCCATCGTCATCTCCCAACCGACCCCGCGCTGTCGGAGCTCGGCGGTGTAGATCGATTCCCGCCCGAGCCATCTCGAGACGAGTGTAGCGACCGCGGTCGCGAGCATCAGCGGGAGGGCGATGGCGTAGTCTCCCGAGAGCTCGAAGACCATCACCGCAGCCATGAGGGGGGCACGGGTCGTCGCCGCTATGGCCGCGGCCATTCCCACGAGCGCATAGCCGCCTGCGGGGCCGATGTGAAGCCAGGTCGAGGCGGCGCTCGCATAGAGAAAACCTATCGTGCCTCCAACCAGCAATGTCGGAGTGAAGACCCCTCCGGGACTCCCGGAAGATACCGACGCGGTCGTAGCGAGACACTTGCCGAAGAGCAGGAGAACCACGAAGCCGGACGACAATTGCCCGTCGAGGAGAACATTGAGGGGCTCGTAGCCGTTGCCGGCGACCTCCGGGATGAACGCGATAACCGCTCCGGCGAGGAGTCCCCCGACGGCGGGACGCCAGGGAAGCCGGATCGGGGAGCGGCGAAAGGCGCTCTCGCCGAACCACAGGAGGTGCATGAATGCCTGGGCGCCGAAAGCGATGACGAGCCCCAACAGCGCGAAGGACAGGAGCTCGCCGGACGACTGCAGGTGGAAGGCGCGCTGACCGTAAATCGGACCTTCGCCCACGACCGCGCGCGTGGCCGCGGAGGCGATCACCGTGGCGACGACCGTGGGGACGACCGCGTCCAGCACCACGACGCCGGTCACGACCTCGAGGACGAACAGCACTGCGGCGAACGGCGTGTTGTAGGCGGCGGCGAAACCCGCTGCCGTGCCTGCGGCGATGAGAATCCGGCCCCGTTCCGAGGGTAGCCGAAGTCCGTCGCTCACGCGCTTCCCTGCGGCTCCTCCGAACTGG
>DAISKN010000615.1:0-4423 GCA_036820975.1 Acidobacteriota bacterium
CTCTTCAAGCCCTTCATCTACAACAAGCTCGAGCAGGTCGGTCTCGCCACCACCATCAAAGCGGCGAAGGAGATGGTGGAGCAGCAGCGGCCCGAGGTCTGGGACTTCCTCGAGGAAGTGATCCGGCAGCACCCTGTGCTCCTGAACCGCGCGCCGACGCTCCACCGCCTCGGCATCCAGGCGTTCGAGCCGACGCTGGTCGAGGGAAAGGCGATCCGGATTCACCCCTTGGTATGCACCGCGTTCAACGCGGACTTCGACGGCGATCAGATGGCGGTCCACATTCCTCTCTCGCCGGAGTCGCAGATCGAGGCGTCGCTTCTCATGCTTTCGTCCAAGAACATCCTGTCTCCGGCCAACGGGCAGCCCCTCGCCATTCCCACCCAGGACATGGTGCTCGGCTGCTACTACATGACCAAGGAGAAGAAGGGCTCGAAGGGCGAGAACAAGGCGTTCGCGTCGATGGAGGACGTGATGCTCGCGCTCGAGGCCGGCGAGGTGGAGACGCTCTCCCCCATCCGCCTCCTCTACAGCGGTCCGTTCATCGATCTCACCACCGCGTTCAACGACCAGGATCTGGTCCATGCCGAGATCCTGGAGCTGGAGAACGAGATCGTCGAGACCACCGTCGGCCGGGTTCTGTTCAACGACCAGCTTCCGCCGGAGATCCCGTACATCAACGGGCTCCTCAAGAAGAAGGGGCTCGGGAGCCTGGTCAACTTCTGCTACCTCCGCCACGGCATCGAGAAGACGGTGGAGATGCTCGACCAGCTGAAGGAGCTCGGCTTCCTCTACGCCACCAAGAGCGGCGTCTCGATCGGAATCGAGGATCTGGTCATCCCCAGCGAGAAGAACCAGCTGGTGGATCGGGCTCTCTCCGAAGTCAAGGAAGTCGACGATCAGTATCGTGAAGGCGCCATCACCAAGGGCGAGCGCTACAACAAGGTCATCGCCATCTGGTCGAACGTGACCGACAAGGTCGCCCAGGAGATGTTCGAGGAGATGGAGCGGCAGGAGCGGGAGAACGCTCTCTTCAATCCCGTCTACATGATGGCGGACTCCGGAGCCCGCGGCAGCAAGCAGCAGATCCGGCAGCTCGCGGGAATGCGCGGTCTGATGGCGAAGCCCTCGGGCGAGATCATCGAGACCCCGATCACCAGCAACTTTCGCGAGGAGCTCACCGTGCTCCAGTACTTCATCTCGACGCACGGCGCTCGCAAGGGCCTGGCCGATACCGCGCTGAAGACCGCGGACTCGGGCTACCTCACCCGGAGGCTGGTTGACGTCGCCCAGGACGTGATCATCTCCGAGGACGACTGCGGAACCGTCTCGGGGATCTACGTCGGCGCCATCGTGGAAGCGGGCGAGGTCATCGAGGCTCTCCGCGACCGCATCGTCGGCCGGGTGACCCTCGAGACCATCAAGGACAGCTTCACCGGGGAGACCATCGTTTCCCCCAACCAGGAGATCACCGAGGACATCGCCAACTCCATCCAGAACACCGGCGTCGACCACGTCAAGATTCGCTCGGTTCTCACCTGCGAGTCCCGCCGCGGAGTCTGCGCCATGTGCTACGGGCGCAACCTCGCGAGCGGCCGGGTGGTGGACCTCGGCGAAGCGGTGGGGGTCATCGCCGCCCAGTCCATCGGCGAGCCCGGAACCCAGCTCACCATGCGCACCTTCCACATCGGCGGCACGGCGAGCCGGGTGGCGGAGCAGTCGACTCTCGAGTCGAAGAACAAGGGCGCGGTGAAGTTCATCAATATCTCGACGGTCAAGGACAAAGAGGGTGACCTGGTGGTGATGAACCGCGCGGGTCAGATCCTCATCCTCGACGACAAAGGCCGGGAGCGCGAGCGCTACCCCGTGGTCTACGGCGCCAAGCTGAAGGTCAAGGACGGGCAGAGCATCGAATCCGGCTCGACCTGCGTCGAATGGGATCCCTACACCTTCTCCATCCTGACGGAAGAGGGCGGAACCGCGCACTTCAAGGACGTGGTTCAGGGCGTCACCGTGCACGAGGAAGTGGACGAGGTGACCGGCCTCTCGATGCCGGTCATCGTGGAGTCGCCCGACGAGAAGCGCCAGCCGGCGATCGTCATCAAGGACGCCAAGAAGAAGGAGGTCAAGAGCTACCTCCTGCCCTCGGGTGCCCACTTGATGGTCGGCGACGGCGACGAGGTGCGTCCCGGAGCGGTTCTGGCGAAAATCCCGCGGGAGACCACCAAGACCAAGGACATCACCGGAGGTCTTCCTCGAGTCGTGGAGCTCTTCGAGGCGAGAAAGCCGAAGGACCCCGCGGTCATCACCGAAATCGACGGCATCATCCAGTACGGCGGCATCGCCAAGGGGATGCGGAAGATCTCGGTCGTCTCCGACTCCGGCGAGGTGCGCGAGTACGCTCTGCCCCGCGGAGTCCACATCAACGTTCAGGAGGGCGAGCGGGTCAAGGCGGGCGAGCCGTTGATGGACGGCCCCATCAACCCGCACGACATCCTCAACGTCCTCGGGGAGAACGCGCTCCAGGAGTACCTGGTCAACGAGATCCAGGAGGTCTACCGTCTGCAGGGCGTGCTCATCAACGACAAGCACATCGAGGTCATCGTGCGCCAGATGATGCGCTGGGTGAAGGTCGAAGAAGTCGGCGACACCGAGCTCCTCATCGACGAGACCGTCGATCGCTTCAAGTTCACCGAGTCCAACGAGAAGGTTCTCGCCGGCGGCGGCCGCCAGGCGACGGGTCGACCGCTTCTGCTCGGAATCACCAAGGCGTCGCTCTCGACGGACAGCTTCATCTCCGCCGCCTCCTTCCAGGAGACCACGCGGGTTCTGACGGAAGCTTCCATCAGCGGGCGGGTCGACTACCTCCGCGGTCTCAAGGAGAACGTGATCATGGGGCGGCTCATCCCCGCCGGGACGGGGCTCGAGATTCACCGGGCGGTCGGGATACCCGAGGCCCAGCCGCTCGAGCGGCGGCCGGAGCTCCCGGGCGAGGACCTCGAGAGGGAAATGCAGTTCCTGGTCGAGGGAGGAGCGCCTTCGGAGGAGGAGCCGCTTTAAGAGAGGTCGCCGGTTTCCAGTTGCCGGTTGCCAGGTCAGACCACGCGGCAACTGGAAACAACCTTGACAAAGTGGCATCGTGATTGCTAGACTCGGCAGGTTGTCCTGAAGCGCGATCGGCTTCGGGATTTCCTGTTGGATCGAAAGCACTTAGGTGATCTGACTTCATTTTTGACGTAGAAAGAGCGGTTTCGTTTTGCCGACGTTCAGCCAGTTGGTTCGAAAAGGTCGCGAGAAGACCGGGTCGAAGACCGACAGCCCGGCGCTCCAGGGGAGTCCCCAGAGGCGCGGAGTCTGCATCCGGGTCTTCATCTCGACGCCGAAGAAGCCGAACTCGGCTCTACGGAAAGTAGCCCGCGTCCGGCTCACGAACGGAATCGAGGTCACGACCTACATACCCGGGGTGGGCCACAACCTCCAGGAGCACTCGATCGTGCTCATTCGGGGAGGCCGGGTGAAGGATTTGCCCGGGGTGCGGTATCACGTGGTTCGCGGCTCGCTCGACGCCGTCGGCGTCGACGGCCGCAAGAACGGGCGTTCGAAATACGGGACCAAGCGGCCCAAGGCCTAGCGAAACCAGGGATTAACGGAATATGCCTAGACGACGAGAGGTTCCGCTCCGCGCGCCGCAGCCGGACCCGCTCTACAACAGCAACCTGGTCTCGAGCTTCGTGAACGTGGTTATGAAACGCGGAAAGAAGGCGACCGCGGAAGGCGTCGTCTACCGCGCGTTCGACAAGATTCGCGAGCGGAGTCAGGAAGATCCGCTGAAGGTGTTCAAGAAGGCGATCGACAACATCAAGCCCACGCTAGAGGTGAAGAGCCGGCGCGTGGGCGGAAGTAACTACCAGGTTCCGGTCGAGGTCCGTCCCGAGCGGAGGACGTCGCTTTCGCTTCGGTGGTTGGTCACCTACGCGCGAGAGCGTCCGGAGAAGACGATGGTCGAGAAGCTCGCGAGCGAGATTCTCGACGCGTCGCAGAACCGGGGCGGCGCGGTGAAGAAACGGGAGGATACGCACCGCATGGCGGAGGCGAACAAGGCGTTCGCCCATTACCGCTGGTAATAGAAATACCTCTTCGAGCGCTCCGACGCCCGCTTCCCCCCTCGGGGATGGAAGCGCGGCTCGAGCAGCTCCTGTATCGGAGGCGCTAGCCTCCGGCTAAGGAACGGAAACGTTCGGTAGAGCTGTTTGGGAAAGTTTTGTCTTAAGAGTGCAAGACCATGGCCCGCAAAGTACCGCTGGAGAGGACGCGCAATATCGGCATCATGGCGCATATCGATGCCGGTAAGACGACGACTACCGAGCGCATCCTCTATTACACCGGTATCACCTACAAGATTGGCGAGGTTCACGAAGGTACG
>DAISKN010000616.1:0-4417 GCA_036820975.1 Acidobacteriota bacterium
TCGCGGTCGTGAGCCCCACGAAACTCTTCGCGACGAGCGCGCTCCGGTGGGAGGAGTTACCCCGGTTTGCAGATGCGGTCGGGGGGGCGTTCGCCGCCGCCCCGACGTCGCCGAATCCGACCGGAAATAGAGAGCGCGGCGCTCTCCGAGGTCGCGAGCTGTTCTCGCGGGTGATCACGCCGCCGGAAGCGTCGTCTTCGCGTTCGGGACCCGATTCGTTTCCTGGCGAACGCTGGATGACGCTCAGTCCCCGTATCCGACGGTCGAGCGCGCGAACCGCTTGAACATCTCCGCGCGGCGGCGCTCCTCCTGCTGGCCCTCCCAGTCGATGCCCGGCTTCATGTCGGCGGTGAAGGGGAGGACGTAGGGCGGGAGCCGGTGCTCGTCGTTGAACATCTGGGTGCGCACGTGCCCGACGGAGTGCTCCGCGCTCTGGCCGCTCATCAGGTAAGTAATGGTGGGAACGAGGTCGCGCCTCTGGACCTTCTCCCTCACCACGTGGTTCTTCTTGAAGTCGGGCCCGATGGCCATGGTCCAGACGTAGTGAGCGTAATAGTTCCCGGGGCTGTGGCCGAGCTGGCCATAGATGTTGATCTCGTCGTCGCGGCCGCACTCCGGCCGCAGGATGAGGGCGGTGGTGTCACGCAAGTAAGGATCCGCCTGCACTTCGGCCCACATCTTTCCGATGAGCTCGTCGGTGGCCTTCACGTGCTTGATGTACTCCCAGTAGTCGGTGTTGTAGTCCCAGTAGCCGAAGTCCGCATGGGCGTCGTCGAGTGCCAGGACCTGCACGGTGACGATCTTGGGCTTGAAGGCCTTCAGAATCTGGGGAACCATGTGGATCGCCTGAGCGTCCCCGTACTGAAGCTCCCGCTCGATGAGGGGCTCCTTCGTCGAGGGCGGAATATAGGACCGCCGCGCCATCACGTCCGCGATCCACTCTTCGATGTCCTTACGCTCCTGCGGGGTGTGGCCGAGACCCTTCTCTATGAGGAGATCGAAAAGCTCTCTCGGGCTCGCGGTGTTCTTCTCGTAGAACAGCTTGTTCATCGTGAGCGACGTGGCGCCGGCTCCGATGCCGTAGTCCGCGTGTCGGCTGAAGTGCTTCACGTCGAACGTCCAGCCGCGGTAGTAGGAAGCCCCCTGGAGCACCCAGAAGTCGCTCGCCGAAGCACCCGTCTTCTTGCGCACGTACTCGTTGAGGGTGGGGAACAGCGGACGCTGGGTCGGCGGATCGATCCCCGTAAACATCTCCGTGTACATGTAACCGTGGAGGTTCGCGGTGTCCCCGTAGTCCTCTGTGAAGAGCGTGCCCTCGGGAATGAGCTTCGTCTGGTAGGGGGCGTACTCGGGGTTGTCGACGACGTCTTTTTTCCGCGCCCCGTTTCCGTAGATGACGAAGATGAGGTGCTTGGTTTTGAAGTCAGGCGCCTCGGGAAGGAGCATCCCCCCCATTCGGACCGTCCCTCGCTCGGCGCGGGCTTGCCGGGGCCAGACTGCGGCGGCTCCCACCGCGGCTCCGTACTTGAAGAAATCCCGTCGTTTCATCGGCTTCCTCCCCGAGTGGGCTCGGTCTCTTTCCGGTCGTCTTCCTCGAGAAAGTTCACGGTGATTCCCGTGAGGATCTTCTCGCGTCCTTCGAAGTAGGTATGAAAGTTGTTGGCCTCGTCGGCGATGCCCAGGCGGACCAGGCTCCAGACGCCGCGCTCCATGCTCTTCTTGATCTTGAACGTCGCGGACCAGACGTTCGGCTCCGGGATCTTCGACGGCCGGTTGAGATCCACGAATTCGCTCGAGAGCTTCACCTTCACCGCGTCGACCCCGTGGGGCGAGCGGACGTAGCCCTCGACCGCCTTCACTCCCGAGAGGTCGTCTTCGACGAGAGCGGTGACCGTGACCGACTCGCCGACGCGGGCTTCCGTGCTGGAAAGCGAGACCGCGAGAATCCGAGGCGGCTTCTTGTCCACGAGGGCGGGGTCCTGGGCGACCTGGACGACGGGAGCGTCGCGCAGCACCGCGTCGTTCTTCGAGAAGAAATAGGCGGTGTTGCGGGCGTCGTCGGTCACGGCGATGCGCATCAGGCGCCATTCACCCCCCTCGTACCACTTGGGGATGGTGAAGTACCCGAGGAACGTCCCCGGCTCGCTTCCCTGATGGACCATCGTTACCCGGATCCACTGCTCCTCGCTCGGCGAGATCCAGACGGCCTCGGCGTCCACCGGCCCCGAGACATCGTCGGTGGCGTGGGCGGTGAAGCGAATGGGCTCCGTCCCGGCGCGGACGGAAGGAGTCTCGATCTCTACCGATCGCAGCTCGGGAGCGCGCAGATCGACCCGCGGATTGTCCTCCACCATGAAGAACTTCGGCGTCCGATCTTCGTTGTCGAGGGGCTCGTGGAACTCGGCGCCGTAGCTCTGGCGCTTGCCCACGTCGTCGGAGATGGTGGCGTAGGCCACGATATAGCGTCCCGCGGGGGCGAACTTCGACACCCGTCCCCGCCCCAGAAACAGAGTCTTGTCGTCCTTGGAAGGCTCGAAGTTCACGTACATCGTCGCCGAGCCCAGTCGGCTGTAGCGCTCGCTGAAGAACGTGGTGACGAACGGAAGAGTGTTCTTGTAGGCGGAAGTGACCCGGGCGATGGCCCGGACCTCGTCGCCGGCGCCGACCTCGGGGGTCAGGATCTTGAACTCCGTCAGTACCGGATAGCGCTGGTCGCCCGTGAGCTCCGCCGCGGTGATCTGAAGATCCGGTCGCAGGTACTGGAACGGCTCGGGAACGGTGATCTCGGGCGGAGGCAGAATCTCTCCGTCCTCGAGGTCCTCGCACATGCAGCCGCTGGCGTTGAGAACGCCGTACTCGTTGAGCGTCTGGCCGAAGGGAACCCGCTCGGGCTTCTTTTCCTTTTCCGTTTCCTGCGCCGCCACCGGGCCGAGCGCCGTCAGAGTCAGTATCAGGATGGAGACCGGCTTTACAATCGACATCACGACCCTCTCGATAGAGGGAATTATCGAGCGCGGGTTCCGGGCTGTCAAAGTGTTTTCAGGCCGCGCGCAAGGCTTCGCGGAGTTTCTCGAGGAAGATGCGGTTCTCGTCGGGGAGTCCGATCGAGATACGAAGGTAGGTCGGCATCTCCCAGGACTTCCCGTCGCGGACGTAGACCTTCTCGCGGGCGAGGGCGAGAACGACGGGCGCGGCCTCGCGTCCGAGGTCCGCCATGAAGAACGGCGCTCGATGGGGAAGGCTCTTGACGCCCAGCTCCGAAAGGCCCGACCGAAGATAGGCCAGCCCGTCGTCGACGAGCTTCACGTAGCGGTCGACGTGCGCCTGATCCGAGAGCGCCGCGAGCCCACCCACGTTCGCCGCCGCGTTCACTCCCATGTCGAGAGTCCAGAGAAGCTTCAGCGGCTCGATGAGATTCGTCGGAGCCATGACGTAGCCGAGCCTCATGCCGGCGAGCCCGAACGCCTTCGAGAACGTGCGCGCCACGACGACGGGAGCGCCGTTACGCACCAGGGAGACCGATGATTCCCCCTTGGGCAGGAAATCGACGTAGGCTTCGTCCACCAGGAGCACCGCCCCGTCGGGCAGAGACTGGGAGAGATTCTCGATCGCCGCGAGCGGCAGGCTCGCGCCCGTCGGATTGTCGGGGTTGGCGAGGTAGACCAGCCGTGTATCCGGGCCGATCGCCCGCTTCATCCCATCGAGATCGACGGTGCCGTCGGCCAGGAGCGGGACTTCGGTCACCTCGGCGCCCATCACCCGGGCGACGCCCGCGCACCAGGAATACGTGGGTTTCGCGAGAACGAGTCGTCCCCCTTTCCGGAGGAAAGTCCAGGGTGCTATCTGCAGGAACTCGGTCGAGCCGCAGCCCATCAGCACGTTCCCGGCTTCGACGCCGTTCCGCCGGGCGATCTCTTTCCGCAGCGGATCGACGAAGCTGTAGCGATTGGACTCCCCGAGCCCGTCTTCGAGAATCGCCGCGATGGCGCTGGGCGAGGGGCCGATCGGGTTCTCGTTGAAGTTGAGTCGCACCGCGCCCTCGGGAAACGCCACGACATCCTCGGTCGATAGAACGCTTTCGTCGACTGCGGCATCCTGGGCGGAGGCGATTCGCCGGAAGCCAATCGAGGCGCCCGCGGCGGCGAGCGCCAGCGAGCGAAGGAAGCGGCGTCGCGGAATGTGCGGGCCGTGGGGGTAGCAGCTCCAGGTGCGATCGAGATGGGTCGTCACATCGTCCTCCGTTGCCGGCATCATACTAGAGCCGGTTCCAAAGCGCTTCGCAGGCCTCCGCCGCTCTCATCTCGAGCTTCACGTCCACCTCTCCCGAGATCAGGGTCTCGCCGGGGTTGATCTCGACCGTCGCCTTCCTCCTCATCCGCGCCTCGATCACCGGGCGGGCGATATAGGAAAAGACGCT
>DAISKN010000617.1:0-4409 GCA_036820975.1 Acidobacteriota bacterium
AAGGTGCCGAGCCCGCCGGTCGCGACGATAGGCTTCGAGCCATCTCCCTCTCGAGTCTACGCCGGGAGCACCATCCCGCTCCCCGTCCGCGTGACCGACCGCACGGGAGCCGTTCGGAGCGACGTTCCCGTGGCCTTCGAGAGCCGGAATCCGGACGTCGCCGTCGTCGACGGGACGGGCCAGGTGAGCGGAAAGAAGGCGGGCCGCGCCACCCTCGTCGCCCGCGCGGAGGGAGTCGAGGGTACGCTCGCTCTCGACGTGGTCGAAGACCCCGTGGCTTCGGTGGAGCTCCAGGCGAGCGCCGAGAAGGGCAGAACCGGCGACGTCATCCGGTTCCAGGCGGTAGCCCGCGATCGATCGGGAAAGGAAGTCCCCGATTACCCCGTGCAGCTCGCGACGTTCAGCCGGCCCGACTCCGAGATCATCGCCCCCGGGGCCACCGCGTTCATCGATGCCGACGGGGCCTTCGTCGCCGAGCGCGCGGGTCTTCATACGGTGGTCGCGGTCGCCGGCCGCCATTCGGCGCAGAGAACGGTCGAGATCGTGGAGCGAAACGTCCGGAAGGAAGTGCAGGTCGTGGGCCACGGGAAAGTCCGCGACCGGCACACGTCGGACCTCTGGGTCTGGCAGGCGCCGAACGGCCGCGACTACGCCATCACCGGGACCTGGGGCGCCGACGGGCACGCGAACTTCTGGGACGTGACCGACCCCGCGAACATCCAGCTGGTGGATACGGTCAAGGTCGACGCCCGCACGGTGAACGACGTGAAGATTTCGGAAGACGGCCGCACCGCCGTCATCAGCCGCGAGGGCGCCTCCAACCGTCGAAACGGCCTCGTGATCCTCGACGTCAGCAACCCCACCGACGGGGTGCGCGTTCTCTCGCGCTACGACGACCAGCTTGTCGGGGGAGTTCACAACGTCTTCATCGCCGAGAACCACGTCTACGCGCTCTCGAACGGGCGCCGCTACGACATTATCAGTATCGAGGACCCCACGAAGCCTTATCGCGTTGGCCGGTTCGAGCTCACCACCCCGGGGCACAGCATTCACGACGTGTGGGTGGCGGACGGAATCGCCTACTCCTCCAACTGGCAGGACGGCGTCGTGGCCGTCGACGTGGGCGGAGGAGGTAAGGGAGGAGCTCCCAACCAGCCGGTTCCGCTCGGACAGTACGCCTACCCCAGCGGGTGGAACCACGCGGCTTATCCCTATCGCAGCAAGTCGACGGGGAAGTTCCACGTGTTCGTCGGCGACGAGGCATTTCCGTACAAGTTCGAGCCCGACGACAATCTGCCCGAACGGGCCGCGGGCTGGATCCACATCGTCGAGTGGGACGATTGGAACGCTCCGCGAGAGGTCGCGCGCTACCTGGTTCCCGAGGCGGGAACGCACAACCTTTGGGTCGAGGACGACATCCTCTACGTCGGCTATTACAACGGCGGGCTTCGGGTGGTGGACGTCTCGGGAGAGCTCCGCGGCGACCTCTACCGGCAGGGGCGGGAGATCGCTTACTTTCACCCCTACGATCCCGAGGGGTTCGTAACCAACGCTCCGATGGTCTGGGGTCCGCAGCCCTACAAGGGCCACGTTTTCCTCTCCGACTTCAACTCCGGACTCTGGGCGGTGAAGCTGGTGGAGCCGGAAAAACCGCTCTACCTCGGGGAGCCGCATTGAGCTTTCGAGCGGCGCTGGCGCTCCTGCTGCTCGGCGCCGAGGCCGAAGCCGCCGATCCGCCGAACCGGAGCTACTACCTGTACGTCTGCGCCGAATCGGACGACACCGTCCACAAGATTCGCTTCGGTCCGAACGGCTTCGAAGAGCTGCGCGAGATCTCGGTCGGCGCTTTTCCGACGGAGACCGAGGGGCCCCATGGAATCAGCGTCTCACCGGAGGGAAAGCACTGGTTCGTTTCCATCTCTCACGGTCTTCCGTTCGGGTCGATCCACAAGTTCGACACCGACGAGGACCAGTACCTCGCGGACGTGACGGTGGGGATGTTCCCGGCGACGATGTGGGTCTCGCCTTCGACCCGGCTCCTCTACGTGGTGAACTTCGACCTCTACGGCGACATGGAGCCGAGCACCATCTCCGTCGTCGAGACCAGCACCATGATCGAGGTCGCGCGGATTCCGACGGGGATCATGCCGCACGGCGTTCGCATGGACGGACGAGGAGCGCGCGTCTATTCGGTGAACATGATGAGCGACAGCCTTCTCGAGGCGGACGCGATGAAGTTCGAGGTCGCGAGGACGCTTTCGCTCCTCGATCCGGCGGAAGAGGCCGCGCCCGCGGAGGAGCACCACCAGCACGCGCCGGCGCCCGCCGAGGGCGAGAACCCGCTCCTCACGCGCATGTCGACCAAGGTGAAGCCCACCTGGGCCACGCAGCCGACCCCTCGAGGCGCCGTCTACGTCGCCGGCAACGGCAACCATCAGATCCTGGAAATCGATCTCGAGAAATGGAAAATCGCGCGTCGCTTCGACGCCGGGGCCGGAATGGGGCCTTACAACCTGGACGTGACTTCCGACGGAAAGCTTCTTGTCGCGAGCTACAAGGCGGGCGGCCAAGTCGGGTTCTGGGACCTGGAGAAGGGGAAGGAAGTCGCGCGCGTCAAGACGACCCGCACCGTGCCCCACGGCGTCGCGGTCTCGGACGACGATCTCTACGCGTTCGTGAGCGTGGAAGGCGTGGGAGGCGAGCCGGGAACCGTCGAAGTGTTCGACCTCCGCAGCCACGAGAGGGTCGCGAAGCTCGATGTGGGGAAGCAGGCTGGGGGAATCGCGTTCTGGAAGGCGGAGCCCTAGGACGACGTCACGGGAAGCGGTTCGCCCCCCGCAAATCGAGCCCGCGTCTCCAGCGCAACTCTTCCACCGCGACTGCCGACTGCGAGCCTCGGATTCGGGAAACGCTCCAGCAGCTTCTCGAGTGCGATCCTGCCTTCGAGACGCGCCAGGGGGGCTCCGAGACAGAAGTGCATCCCGTCGCCGAACGCGAGATGGTGATTGGGCGCGCGGCCGATGTCGAGCCCGTCGGGACCGTCGAACCGCGTTTCGTCTCGATTCCCGGAGGCGAGCACCGGACACGTCCTTGAGGGCGCGATTCACGTCGTCGTAGCGCGTGAGGAGCCATCTCGTCGCCTTGTCCGTCCGGAAGCTTCGCCGCGTAGAAGGAGTAGGCGTCCGCCTTGAATTCGGAGCTGGTGACGTCGGGGGAGACCAACAATGGGCGACAATATATCGGAACGTGTCGAGATAGAATCCCGCGACCGGGAGGTTTATTCCCATGACCGACTCCATCGGCTCGTTCCATCCCCAGGTGGTGCATTTCGCGATCGTCCTCCTGGTCATGGGCGTCGTGTTCCGCTGGCTCTCTCTGACCGGTCGGCTCGCGTTTGCCGGGCCCGCGGCCTCGGTGCTGCTGCTGTTCGGCACCGCCTCGGTGGTGGCCGCGGCCTACACGGGAATCGAGGCCCATGGCCCGGTGGAGCGGGTTCCCGGTTCCCGGGACGCCGTGGTCGAGCACGAAGATTGGGGAATTCGAGCGCGCAACGTCTTCATCGGCGTCGCCGGGCTCGAGATCCTGGCGCTCGTTCTCGCGTCGCGGCGAAAGGCGGCGCACCTCCTGTCGGGCGTCGTCGGCCTCGTCGGGCTCTTCATGCTTTACGAAGCGGCGGAGCATGGCGGAGAGCTCGTCTACTCTTATGCCGGGGGGGTCGGCATTCGCTCGGGAGAACCGGAGGACGTCACGCGGCTTCTTCTGGCGGGTCTCTACCATCAGGCTCAGCTCGACCGGAAAGAGGGACGCTCCGCCGAAGCGGCCCGCCTCGTCGATGAAATGACGCGGAGATTTCCCGATGACCTGGACGTCCAGATGCTGTCCGCGGAATCGCTGCTCCTGGACCAGAAGGACGCCGAAGGCGCGCTTCTCGCGCTCGATCGGATATCGGTGCCGCAGGATATCCGCCGTCTCGTCTCGAGGCACGGCGTTTTGCGGGCGGACGCGCTCCTCGCGGCCGGACAGGCGGCCGAAGCCCGCACCGTGCTCGAGGAACTGCTTGCTCGATATCCCGACAACCGGACGGCGAAGGAGAGGCTTTCCGCTCTTCCCGCGCCATAGCGAGTACCGCGGACGGCGCGAGAACCTCCTTCCCGCACAACCGCGTTGGCGCGGCGGCCTCCCGAGAATAAGACGCGCAGAGCGTGCGGGGCCGCTTCGGCCTCTAGCCGGCTCCATGGACTGTCAGACCCCGCGACAGCGCTGCAGTCGCCTGGCGATCGTCGTGCGTCCAGAACTCCAGTGGTTCCCCCTCAGCTTCGGCGTCCAGGATCTCCGCCGTCGCGACGTGGATCGCGTCCAGTGCACGGAGATTCACGGCGAACGAGCTTTTTGCCCGGTCGATCACCATG
>DAISKN010000618.1:0-4408 GCA_036820975.1 Acidobacteriota bacterium
GGCTGCCTCGACCGGCCGTCGAGCGGCCGCTACCTCCTCGGAGAGAAGGACGTCTCCGAGATCTCTCTCGACGAGCGGGCCTCCATTCGCAATCGGCAGATCGGCTTCATCTTCCAGAGCTTCAACCTCCTGCCGCGGACGCCGGCGGTCGAGAACGTGGAGCTCCCGCTTCTCTACAACGGCGGGAAGCTCTCCCGCTTCCAGAGACGTGCCCGCGCTCTCGAGATGCTCTCGTCTCTCGGGCTTTCCGATCGCGCGCTCCACCACCCGAACCAGCTCTCGGGAGGACAGCAGCAGAGGGTCGCCATCGCCCGCGCGCTCGTCAACTCCCCCGGGCTCCTCCTTGCCGACGAGCCGACGGGAAATCTCGACAGCCGGACGAGCGGCGAGATCATGGACCTGTTCCGTCGTTTGAACTCCGAGCGCGGTCTGACGCTGGTGGTCATCACTCACGAGCGCAACATCGCCGAGTGCGCTTCCCGCATCGTCGAGCTCAAAGACGGCAGGGTCGAGAGCGACGGCCCGGTCGCGGCGTCATGAGCTTCGAGATCGCGCTCTCGGGGCTTCGGCGCTACCGCCTCCGAACGGCGCTCTCCCTCTTCGGCCTCGCCATCGGGGTCGGCTGCGTCCTCGTGACCGTCGCCATCGGAAGCGGCGCCAATCGGTCCATCCAGAACCAGATCCGGGCGGCGGGACTCAACGTCATCCTGGTGAAAGCGGGGAACTACAAGACGAAGGGGGACGAGATCATCGAGGTGCAGGCCCCCCACGCGCGCCTCGCACCGATTTTCGACCGCCTCCGGAAGGCGTTCTTTCCCGACGTTCTCGCTCACCCCGAGAACGATCCTATGGAGAAGCACGACCACCCGACGGCGGCGGAGAGGCTCGGGGACGCCGAGGCCGGACTGGGGTCGGCGGCCAACCTCACTCAGGAGGACGCGGACGCGATCGCGGATCTCCCCGGCGTCGCCGACGTCGCTTCGGGGGTGCACGAGAACGCGAAGGTCTTCGCCGGCGAGAGGCGGTGGTTCACGCGCCTGCACGGAACCGACGTCGACCTCCCGAAGATACGCCGGGCGCACGCCGTTTCCGCGGGAAGGTTCTTCTCGGAGCGCGAGCAGCGGCGGGCGGAGCAGGTCGTGGTCCTGGGGAGCGTCGTTCGCGACAAGCTCTTCGCTCCCGAAGCCGACCCCGTGGGGGAAGAGGTCGTTCTCTGGAACCAGAGCTTCCGCGTCGTGGGAGTCACCGCGAGCGCGAACTGGATGACGCCGGGGGCGGTCGGAGACGACGAGTTCGACGCGGTCTACGTTCCCGTGACCACGGTCCATCGACTCCTCAACGTCACCAATCTCAACACCATCACCGTGACCGCGGAGTCGACGGGCGAGGTCTCGGGAGTCGCGGAGGCGGTGACGGAGCTCCTTCGCACGCGGCACGGAATCGCCGATACCGACCCCGACGACTTCACCGTCGTGACGCAGGCGAGCGAGGTCCTGACCAAAGGCCTTCACCCGAACGTCGCCCGGGTGCTCGCGGGGAACCTCCCCAACCTGGAGCGGGTCACGCTCGAGGAGCTCTCGATGACCCTCGAGCGATCCAGCAGGACGATGATGGCGCTCCTGGTTTCGATAGCGCTGGTATCCCTGCTCGTGGGCGGGATCGGGATCGGAAACGTCATGCTCCTTTCCGTCACCGAGCGCACCCGCGAGATCGGTGTCCGACTGTCGGTCGGCGCCCGCGCCCGGGACGTCGGCAGTCAGTTCTTCCTCGAGGCTCTGCTCCTGGGGGCTGTCGGCGGAGTCGCGGGAGTCGTTCTGGGCATCGCCGCATCCCGCATCGTCTCGGAGTCGTTCGGCTGGACCACGTCGCTCTCGCCCGCGGTCGTGGTCGTCTCCTACGGGATCGCCATCGCCATCGGAGTCGTCGCCGGCTTTTTCCCCGCGCGCCGCGCCGCCCGGCTCGATCCCATCGAAGCGCTTCGATACGAGTGACGAGGTTCCCGACCCGTCGGTAACCCATCCGCCACGCTATTTCGTTGCCGCGGAATTGTGACTCTGTTAGTGTCGCGACTCTGCCAAGGCGGAATGGTAGGGGAAATTATTGGGGGTTCCGTCGACCTACGAGGGGGAAAGCGAGGAACGGTATGGGATCGCGAAAGCATCTCGCATCGGTTTTGGCAATCGGCTGTCTGCTTGCTGCCACGGCCTGGTCCGCGCGTAGAGAATCGCCCGGGGATTGGGCCCGAGCGTATGTGACGCGTCACCTGGAGCGCTTCGGCCTCATCCGATCGGATGTCCGCGACATCGCCGTCAGCAGCGAAGTCAAGAGCTCTCACAGCGGCGTCACCCACGTCTATCTGCAGCAGCGTTACCGGGGAATCGACGTGCAGGGCGCGATCCTCAACGTCAACGTCGCCTCCGACGGCACGGTGGTCAGCGCCGACAGCCGTTTCTTCCAGGGCATCACCGCCGCTGCCGGCGACCAGAGGCCGCGGAAAGCGGCGCTCGAAGCCGTCGGCGTCGCCGCGAAACGGCTGAACCTCAAGGGGACGAAGCCGTTCGAGGTGATGCGCCGCAGGGGCGACTCGGCGGATTCCACGACCATCTCGAGCGGCGGCATCTCCCGCAAGCCGATCGACGCCAACCTGGTGTGGATGCCCGTCGACGGCGCCGTTCGTCTCGCGTGGAAGATGGAGATCGAGGAGACCGGAGGCCAGCACTGGTGGAACGTATTCGTGGACGCCGAAACAGGCGAGTGGCTGGCCCAGCACGACCTCATCGTCCACGACTCGGTGTACGACATCGCGAATGCCATCTCGCACCACAGGCACAAGAAGCCATCGAAGGGCTTCCCCAAGACCGACGGAGCCTCCTACAACGTCTTCCCGCTCCCGTTCGAGAGCCCGAACGACGGTGACCGGGACCTCGTGACCAACACGGCGGATCCCGCCGCCTCCCCGTTCGGCTGGCACGACACCGACGGGATCGAAGGCCCGGAGTTCACCACCACCCGGGGGAACAACGTTCATGCCTACGCCGACCGGGACAACAACAACGTCGTCGATCCCGGAAGCGATCCGGATGGAGGACCGGGTCTGCTCTTCGATTTCCCGCTCGATCTGGGCTCGAGACCGCTCGATTCTCAACCGGCGGTGGTGACGAACCTCTTCTACTGGAACAACATCATGCACGACGTCACCCACGGCTATGGCTTCGACGAGGCGGCGGGCAATTTCCAGGTGAACAACTACGGCAACGGCGGGCTCGGTGCGGACGACGTCCGGGCGGAAGCTCAGGACGGAAGCGGCCGGAACAACGCGAACTTCGGGACGCCGGCGGACGGCCTCCGTCCGAGAATGCAGATGTTCGAGTGGCGCTCGTCGGAGCCGAACCCGATCACCGTTACGTCGCCCCCGGCCGCCGTGGGTACGTACTTCGGCCCCATGGCGGGTTTCGGGGAGAGTCTGGTGACGACCGGTCCGCTCTCCGGGACGGTGGTGCTGGTCAACGACGGCGCCGGCCCGTCGACCTCCGACGGCTGCGAGGCCTTCGCGGTCCCCGCAGGCTCGATCCCGCTCATGGACCGCGGCACCTGCACGTTCGTGATCAAGGTGAAGAACGCGCAAAACGCCGGCGCCGCCGTGGCGATAGTGGCCAACAACATCGCCGGGCCGCCCCTCGGCATGGGCGGCGCCGATCCCACGATCACCATCCCGTCGGTGATGATCGGCCTGGACGACGCGAATCTGTTCAAGGCGAACCTCCCTCTCCAGGCGACGATCGCCGACGGAACCGGTGGCGCTCCCGACCGGGATTCCGACCTCGACGCCGGGGTCATCGCTCATGAATACGGACACGGAATCTCGAACCGCCTCACCGGCGGGCCGGCTACCGTGGCTTGCCTTCAGAACGCGGAGCAGATGGGCGCCAACGCCATCCTGGCCTTTCGCTATGATGCCAACGAAATCGCGTCGGCCGTGACCGAGGTCCTCGCATACGGTACCGCGGTCGTAATTGAACCAATTTCCTGAAGTTCAAAAAATTCACCACGTCAGCGGTGACAAAGCGGAAAACATCCGCTAGAGGTGGCGGCCCTGGCTCGACCCGGCTGAAAAGTTGGTTTGCGGGCCTGTAGGGGTGTAGCTCAATTGGTAGAGCGTCGGTCTCCAAAACCGAAGGTCGCAGGTTCGAGACCTGCCGCCCCTGCCATTTGAATTGCGAGCGGGCTCGCGGCGAGGGCGCCGGGCCGGTTCTTTGGGATGGCGCTTCTGGAGGGGTACCTCCGGCGGCGCTGTGCTGTTTTGTCTCATGCGCCCGGTGAAGACAGCGTCGATGGCGATGTATAACCCGTTGCAGTTCATCCAAGAGGTTCGGCAGGAAGTCGCCAAGGTCACTTGGCCGACCTGGAA
>DAISKN010000619.1:0-4395 GCA_036820975.1 Acidobacteriota bacterium
GTCCGGCTCTCCCACTCGTGCCAGATTGCGGTCGAGGCCCAGCTTGAGGCCTTTGACCGGCCGCGCGAGGCCGGAAACGTATTCGCCGCCGGCAACGGCCTCGAGAGCGATCGCCGCGTCCTCGACGGTTCTCGTCAAGGTACCCGCGTGATCGACGCTGTAGGCGCGAGGAAACATCCCTTCGGTCGAGACCAGGCCGTGCGTCGGCTTGAGCCCGACGATGCCGCACACGCACGCGGGATTGCGGACCGAGCCGCCGTTGTCCGAGCCCATGGAGAGCGCGGCCATCCCCGCCGCCACCTGCGCCGCGGACCCCCCGCTCGATCCGCTCGGCGAGAACTCCCGGTTCCAGGGATTCCGGATGTCGCCGTAGTCGGGGTTCTCTCCAGACTCTCCGCCGGCGAACTTGTTCAGATTGGACTTTCCCATGAGGACGGAACCGGCGAGCGCGAGCCGCCGC
Organism: Acidobacteriota bacterium; assembly: GCA_036820975.1. Lineage (GTDB taxonomy): Bacteria > Acidobacteriota > Vicinamibacteria > Marinacidobacterales > SMYC01 > DAISKN01. Next base: position 461 of record DAISKN010000619.1, read on the forward strand.
GTCACCTCGGCATCCGCGCTCGGGAGCCTTCCCTCGAGGAAACGCGCCCCCGCCGTCGAGGGGATGCCCGCGGTGTCGAAGACGTCCTTCAAGCTGATGGGGATTCCGTGAAGCACTCCCTTGACCTCTCCCCGCGCTCTTTCCCGATCGCGGACCCGCGCCTGCTCGAGCGCCTTCTCGGGAAGGAAGGTGATGTAGCTGTTCAGCTCTTTCTCGATCGCTTCCGTGCGCTCGATCGTCGCCCGGATCAAGTCTTCGGAAGAGATCTCGCGGCGCTCGAGGAGCCTCGAAAGCTCGCGCAGCGGACGAAGGAGAAGCTCGCGACTCACGGCCCGAGCTCGGGGTCGAACGTCGACGCGGGCTCGACGCCCGGATCGGAGGGGAGCGCGTAGCGATAGGACAGGAGAAAGGCTCGCACGCCCACCTCCTCTCCCGGCATCGGATCGAGGCCCGCGAGAGTCCGCATCATCTGCTTCACCGTCTCCGGCGACAGGTCCTGGGCTTCGGCCGTTCCCGCGCCGAGGGCGGCCGCGCCCAGGAGCGAAACCAGAGCCTCCCTTCTCTTCACGGAGGCAGCTCCACCGGAATCGCGCGTCCGATCACCCAGTCGGCGACGACAGGAGCGAACCGCTGCAGGAGGACGAGGACCCGTCCTTTGCCGGTGAGGACGATCTCCCGCCGGGGTTTCCGGGCGCAGTCGAAGATCGCGTCGGCGACTCCCTCCGACGACATCGCCGCGCGGTTCGAGCGGGGGCGCGCGGCGCCATACTCGATCACCCGGTCGGCGAACTCCGTCGCGGTGTAGCCCGGACAAACGACGGAGACCCGCACTCCGGTCCCCGCGAGCTCCACCCGGAGGGCGTCGGAGAGGCCCTGGAGCGCGTACTTCGTCGCGGCGTAGGCGCCGCTCATGGGAAGCGCTCTCTTGCCGACGACCGAGGAGACGTTCACGATGAGGCCGCGTCCCCGCCGCCTCATTCCCGGGAGCACGGCCTGGATGCAGGAGAGGGCGCCGAAGGTGTTCACGGCGAACACCCGCTCGATGTCCTCCCGTCTCACCGATTGAAGCGGCGCGTACAGGCCGAAGCCGGCGTTGTTCACCAGCACGTCGATCCCGGAGAATTCAGCTTCGATGCCGGCGATCGCGGCCTTGACGCTCGCCTCATCGGCGACGTCGACGACGGCGACCTTCGCCACGCCGCCGAGCTCGCGGACGCGCTCCGCCACTTTCGAGAGGCGGTCCTCGCGACGGGCGATGAGACCGACCTTCGCCCGGGCCCGGGCGAAGCGGTAGGCGGTCGCCTCACCGATGCCGCTCGACGCCCCGGTCACGACGACCGAGGGCTCGGCGGGAAGGGTCCATCGTTCGGGCATGTCCCCCCGTTTCTATCACGATTCCCGGAGGAGCTTCAGGTACAGGGCTTCGGTGTCGAGGCGCGATCCGGGGGGGATGAGGGGCTCCTTTCACCTCTCGTAGGATTCGCGCCGCGAAGACTCCGAGAGGGGAATGAGATACCGGAGGGGATCGGGGAGGATCTTGGCCCGGGCGGAAGCGAGCGACTTCTCGCCCGCGTAGCTCACCGCCGACTGGAGGTGGCCGCGGATGCGCCTGAGGACGTCGACGACGCTTCCCTTGTAAGCGACCTGAATCTCCATCCCCTCCGCCGGCGTCGCCAGGGCGGAAGCGGCCTCTTCTCCGTTTCCGGGATCTTCGAGCGACTGAAAGACAGCCTGAGGCGAGGTCATGCCCCGGTAGATCTTCCGCTTCTGGTGGGTCGCCGGGTCTTCGATCAGATGGCCCGGCGACTCGTCGGTTCCGGAAAGGGCGCTTCCGAGCATGACGGAGGAGGCGCCGGAGATGAGCGCGAGAAAGATGTCCTTGTCGTGGGCGATCCCCCCGTCGGCGACGATGGGGACTTCGTCCCCCACGGCGCAGTAGGCCTCGCGGATCGCCTGGAGCTGCGGAACCCCGGCGGCGGTCTCGAGCCGGGTGCGGCAGCCGCGGCCCGGGCCCACGCCCACTTTGATGGCGTCGACGCCGCAATCGGCGAGGAACCGGGCGCCTTCGCGGGTCGCCACGTTTCCGCAGAGGAGCGGCGTCGACTCGAATCGCGCGCGCAGCGCGGCGATGGCTTTCCCCATGACCTCCGAGTGGGCGTGAGCGATGTCGATGACCAGCAGGTCGACCTCGGCTTCGACCAGCGCCCGCGCGCGCTCGAGAAAATCGCCCCGGGCTCCGATCGCCGCTCCCACTCGGAGCCGGCCCTTTGCGTCCTTGCTCGAGAACGGACGGTTCCGGAAGAACAGGATGTCTCGGAGGGTGATGAGCCCGCGGATTTTCCGGGATTCGTCCACCAGCGGCAGGCGCTCGATGCGCCTCTCGAACATGAGCCGCTCCGCCTCGTCCTCGCCGATTCCTGGCGGGCTCACGTGGAGCCGCTCGAAAGGAGTCATGAACTCGTCGACGGGGCGGACATCGAGATCGGCCCGCCGGGGAATGTCCCGGTTCGTGAGCAGGCCCGCGAGAACTCCGCTCCCCGCCGTCTCCTCGATCAGGATCGCCGTGATGTGATGGCGGCGGGCGAATGCTTTCGCCTCGCGGATCGAAACGCCCCGCGGAAGCCGGAGCGGGCTCTCGATGACGGCGCTGTGGCTTCGCTTCACGCGCCGCACCATCTCCACCTGGCGCTCGACGCTCATCGCCCGGTGAACGATTCCGATGCCGCCCTCGAGCGCCATGGTGCGCGCCATCTCCCACTCGGTGACGCTGTCCATGTTGGAAGAGATGACCGGGAGCTCGAACGAGATCCCTCGCGCGAGCATCGACGCTAGAGAAATCTCGTTGCGGCTCGCGACCTGCCCCTTCTGCGGCCTGAAGAGGAAATCGCTGTAGGTTCTTCCGACGAAGCGGGGGTCGAGTTCCATAGTCCGGGTGCCTTGTCTACATGTTCGCAATCCAATCGAAAACGATCAACTTGATAGAATGGCGGGAGGCGTGCGCGATCTGCTGAGCTCCATTCCCGCCATTACTCCCGATCAGAGGGTGGAGCTCGTCCGGGCCTTGGTCGAGGACTTCGGGATCGACCCGGTCCAGATTCTCGAGAGCGCGTCCCGGCACTTCGCCCATCTCGCGCGGGACCGGTTTCTCGCGGGCGATGCCCGGGACAAGAGCGTCGTGGTGCTCGCGGGGGCCGGAGGGAAGGGAAGAGTGGCCCTCGCCGCCGCCCGGAGGCTTTCGTGCTGGGGGGCCTCGGTCGAGATCTTCCTGCTGCGGGAGCGCTCCCGTCAGAGCGCTCTCGGCATTCGCCTTCTCGAGACTCTCGACCGCATGAGGGTGGCGGTGAGAGATCCCTCGGCGCCGCTCGGCGTAGAGGGGCCCGATGCGCTCCTAGACGGCACGGTCGGCTGCGGCCTTCGCGGCCGTCCGAAGGAAGACCTCGCGGACGCGCTGCGGTGGGCCGCGGCCCAACGGATTCCGATCCTTTCGCTCGAGGTGCCGGCGGGGATGGACGCGGGCACGGGCGCCGTCTCCTCGCCCTCGATCAAGGCGACGGCGACGCTCGCCGTAGCGCTTCCCCTGAAGGGTGTGACGACCCATGGGGCCGAGGAGCACCGAGGCGAGCTCTATCTCGGCGACCTCGGGGTCCCCGAGATCGCCATCCGCCGGCTCGGGCTCAAGGTCGGACCGATCTTTTCGCAGGCGGACCTCCTGCGGCTCGCGTGAGCGGCGGGGAGGAGGCAATCTGAGCGAACAAACCGTCGACCGCGGCACCGAGCGAAGAGCCTTCGCCGTGATCGGCGCCATGAGCGTCGCCGTTCTCGCCTATCTTTTCTGGCTTCTCTACGGGAGGGCGGGCTCGAGCGAGCCGCCGTCCTGGACGTCGTCGCTCCCGGCGCTGAACGCCGCCCTGAACGGAACCAGCGCCCTTCTCCTG
>DAISKN010000620.1:0-4376 GCA_036820975.1 Acidobacteriota bacterium
CGCCGCGGGATACTTCGCCGCGATGGAAGGGTAGGACGGCTCGGCGGGATCGATCGGCGTCACGATCCGAAGGAAGCTCGCGAGGCCGGGGAGCGACCAGACGTGGTGAAGGAGAAACCGACTGGACGAGCGCCGCTCGTCGCTCGCGAAAACGGACAGAAGCCGTCCGTTCAGGGCGAGCGCGGCTCGATCGGCGAGCCCCGGCAGAGCGGAGGCCCAGCCCTCGAGGTACATCTCCCCCGGGTGGAGCTCTCGAACCGTGCCCTCCGGTACCTCGAGCGCCGCGGCCACCGTCGCGACTTCAGATTTCATACGGTGCCCCAGACGACGTCCGTCGCGGCACGGATGAGGGCGATCAGCGGGGCAGGCAGGTAGAAAGCGGAAACGACCGCAATGACCGCGGCCGCGACCGCCGTCGCCGTCCCGAGGTCGAACCTCTCGGGATCGGGAGGGTCCTCCTTGAACTCCCGCGGGGATCCGAGCACGAGGTGCCCCACCTGATATGCGAAACCGCAGAACAGCACGACGAGCGCCCCGAGGAACACGGACGTGGCGGTCGCGTGGGCACCCAGGAATCCCGCCTGCAGGATCGTCATCTCGCTGAAGAACAGGCCGAACGGAGGAGAGCCGGTCATGATGACCGCCGAGAGCACGAACAGCGAGCTCGCGATCGGAGCCCGGCTGAACGTGCCGCCCCGGATCCGGTCGAAATCCGAGGAGTGATGGAGCTGGCCGAGGGTGCCCGCCGAAAGGAGAGCCAGGGGCTTCGCCAGGGAATGATAGGTCATGTGCAGAAGAGCTCCGAAGACCCCCGCCTCGACCCCGAGCCCGACACCGACGGCCATGATGCCGACGTGCTCGATGCTGGAATAGGCGAGGAGCCGCTTGAGGTTCCACTGGATGAGGATGAACGGTGTGGCGACCAGCACCGAGAGCAGTCCGAGCGTGAGAAGCAGACCCGAGGAGAACTCGGGCCCGAGTGCCGCTTTGGAGATCAGATGAATCCTCAGCACACAGTAGAGGGCGCCGTTCAGCATACCCACCGCCATCAGCACCACCGCCGGCGACGGCGCCTCGCGATAGGCATCCGGCTTCCAGGTATGCATCGGAGCGAGCCCGGCCTTGGTTCCGTAGCCGATGAGCGCGAACACCACGCCCAGGCGCAGCGTGAAAGGATGGAGCTCCGGCGCCACCTCCATGAAACGCGTCCAGTGGAGCGCGGCCATGCCCTCTCCCAGGTCCCATCGTCCGGCGGCGAACATCAGGACCGTTCCCAGGAGCGCGAACGCCAGCCCCAGGCTTCCGAGCATCAGGAATTTCCACGCCGCCTCGAGCGAAGTGTCGCGGTTGTGGAAGGTGATGAGGAAGACGGAGGCGAGGGTCGTGAGCTCGACGGCGATCCAGAGAACCCCGAGATTGTTCGAGACCGAGACCAGAAGCATGGCGAACACGTAGGCGGGGATCAGGCCGTAGAACTCGCGGCGAAGCCGGGGCGTCACCAGGCCCCGCGCTTCGTTCCGGCGCAGATAGCCGACGCCGTAGGCGCCCGAGAGCAGGCCGACGAAGCCGCAGAGCACGAGCACCAGCGCCGAGAGTCCGTCGACGCGGAGCGCCTCGTCGAAGGCCGAGGGGAAGCTTCCGGAGAGAAACTGCCTCGCGGTCGCGATGCACAGGAGGAACGTCAGCGCGAGCCCGGAAACCATCGTTGCTTCCTTGAGCTTCCGCGGGCCGGGAAGGGCCCCGATGAGGGCGGTCACCACGGGAGCGACCAGGGTCCAGACGAGTACGTTCACGCTATCCCTTCAGGTTCGACAGCCGGCTTACGTCCATCGACTCGAACCGGTCGACGATTCGATGGACGAGGATGCCGAGGATCAGCACCGCGAGAATCACATCGAACGAAATGCCCAGCTCCACGATGAGCGGCATGCCGGTGGTGACTCCCACGGCCACGAGAAACACCGCGTTCTCCACAGTCAGCAGCGCGAGGATCTGGGTGATCGCCTTCTTCCGTGTCACCATGAGGAAGAGGCCTATCAGCAGGACCGAGAGCGCGACGCCGATGAGATGGTGGCTCACTCCCCTCGCGCCTTCCTCGAAGCCGGTGCTGACGCGGTATCCGATGACCGTGAGGCCCAGGCAGATCAGGAGCGAGGCGGGGACGTTCAGGAACGGTTCGATCTCGCGGTGGATCCCGATGCGATCCACGGTGCGCATCAGAAACCACGGGATCAGAATCCCTTTCAGAACCAGGGTCATCCCCGCCGTAACGTAGAGCTCGTGCCTTCCTTCGGAGAAGGCGATCGTGGCCGCGACCACGGCGAGGAGCAGGGACTGCGCCCCGTACAAGCGGATGGCGGTGAAGAGAGCCTTCTGGCCCACCATGAGGAGCGCGCTCACCAGCATGCCGGCGGCGCAGAGGGTCAGAACGTTCACGGTCATAAGCGGCACCTCACAGGAATCGGATCGCGAGAGCGAGGAACGCGAGCCCCAGCGACACGGATACCAGCTCCGGGACGCGGAAGAGACGCAGCTTGGCGTTGGTGCTCTCGGCGACGGTCACCAGGATCGAAAGGAGGAAGACTTTGCCCGCCCAGGCGACGAGCGCCAGAAGGAGCGCTTCGGGAGCGAAGCTCGTCGCCATACCCGCGGGAAGGAACAGGTCCACGAGGAGCGTCAGGTACAGGAGCTCTTTCAGGGCGGAGGCCCACTCGACCAGCGCCAGATCCGGGCCGGCGTACTCGAGGACCATCGCCTCGTGAATCATCGTGAGCTCCAGGTGGGTGGCGGGATTGTCCACGGGAATTCTTCCCGTCTCTGTGATGACGATGATGAAGAGCCCGGCGAACGCCAGGAGATCGCTCGGATGGAACGAGAGACCTTGCTGCAGGAGGCCCCGGACCATCACGCCGAGGCTCAGAGACCCGGCGGCGAGCGCCGAGGCGAAGAGTCCAAGCATGAGGGCTGGCTCGGCGAGGGCGGCGATCGTCATGTCGCGGCTCGCGCCCATGCCGCCGAACGGACTTCCGGTATCGAGGGCCGCGGTCGCGAGGGCGAAGCGCCCGAGAGCGAGCGTCCCCACGAGAAGCAGGATCCCGCCCGCCGCCTCGAGCGGCGCCGCGGCCACCAGGACCGGAACCAGCGTGGTGGCGGCGACCGCCGCGGCGAAATAGACGCGCGGTCCCGCGACGTAGATCCAGGACGCCGTCTCGGAACGGAGCGGCTCCTTGCGAAAAAGCTTCAGAAGGTCGTAGTACTCTTGAAGGAGCGGCGGCCCCTTGCGATTCTGGAGCCGTGCCTTCATCTTCTTGATGGCCGTCTTCAAAAGCGGGGCCACCGCGAGCATGCCGCCCGCCTGCGCCAGAGCCGCTCCGAACGCGAGAAGGGTGTCTTGAATCACGTCGGCCCTCCGAGCCACATCAGGAGGATGACGGCGAGCACGAGAACGTAAGCGAGGTAAGCATGGAGGCTTCCGGCCTGGAGCACCTTCATGCCGTTCGCCGCCCGCAGCACCGCGCGAAGGAGTGGACGGTAGAAGTAGCGCTCGAACGTCGGCTCGATCTCGGCGCGGTATCGCACCTCCCGGGGGAAATAGGGGGAGACCTCGGCGAGCGCCTCGACCTCGTGCGTCGGCCGGTACACGGCCTGGAAGATCATCATGAGCGGCCTCGAGAAGGCCGTTGCCGTGTACTCGGTGCGCGCCGTCAGCTCGCCGCCGCACCCCCAGGTCGGAACCCGACGCGCCCGGCGCCCCTTCGTCAGAACCACCGAGGCGGCGAGAGCTCCCAGAAGGGCCAGGCCCAGCATCACCGGAACCACGTGATCGAACCGACCGAGACCCGACGCCATGCCCCATCCGCCGAGCGCCATGTCCTGACGGGGCTCGAGCCCGGGGAGAGACGCCAGGACGCGTCCAAGCGCTTCGAGCACCAATCCCGGGAACAGACCGAAAATCACGCAAAGCGCCGCGAGAAGCGCCTGGGGGACGAGCATCGATGCCGGAGATTCCCGCGCCTCCTCCGCCGCGCGGCTGCGCGGAAGGGCGACGAAGCTGATGCCGAACGCCCTTACGAAACAGGCGGCCGCGAGAGCGGACGTGAGCGCGAGCAGCGCCCCGGCGACGGGGAAGTTCAACCGCTCGATGCCTGGAGTCGACGTGAACCCGAGGAGGAGCGCCTGAAACGTCAGCCACTCGCTGGGGAAGCCGTTGAGAAGGGGCAAGCCCGAGATCGACAGGGCGCCGACCAGGAAAGAGAGTCCCGTCCAGGGCATCCGGCGCAGCAAGCCCCCGAGGCGCTCGATCTGCCGCGTTCCCGTGGCCATCGCGACGCTCCCCGCGCCGATGGAGTCCGTCCGTGACTCGAATCGCCCACGCG
>DAISKN010000621.1:0-3978 GCA_036820975.1 Acidobacteriota bacterium
CGCCCGGGCCACGTCTTCAACCTCGGACACGGAATCCTCCCGGGAACGCCGGTCGAGAACGTGCACCTGCTCGTCGAGCGCGTCCACGCACACCCTCTGCCTTGAGCCGGATTCTCGTCATCGGCGGCGGGATCGCGGGCCTCACCGCTGCCTACGACCTCGGGCGCCGCGGCGCCGAGGTTCTCCTCCTCGAGGAGCGGGAGCAGCTCGGGGGGCTCATCTCCACGTTCACTCGGGACGGTTTCCTCATGGACGGAGGACCGGACGCGTTCCTCCGAGCGAAGCCCCATGCCCGCGCTCTCTGCGAAGAGATCGGGCTCGGCTCCGAGCTCATCCCCACCAATCCCGACCGCAGGCGGGTGTACGTTCTGCACCGGGGCCGGCTCGAGCCGCTCCCCGAAGGTTTCCGTTTGACGGTGCCGACGCGCCTGCTGCCGTTTCTAGGGACGCGTCTCTTCAGCGTCGGAGGTAAGCTCCGGATGTTGTCGGAGCGGTGGATTCCTCCGAGGCGGACCGAAGTCGAGGAATCCGTGGCCTCGTTCGTCAGCCGGCGATTCGGAAGAGAAGCTCTCGAGCGCGTGGGGGAGCCTCTTCTCGCGGGCATCCACTGCGGGGACGCCTCCAGGCTTTCGATGGATCTCCTGTTCCCGAACCTGGTCGCGCTCGAGCGAAAACACGGGAGCTTGACCCGGGGAATGGCCGCCGAAGGAATCAGCGGAGAAGAGACGGTCTTTCTCTCGCTCGCGGGGGGAATGGGCCGGCTCGTGGAGAGGCTGGCGCAGGAAACGAGAGGCGAGATCCGTCTCGGTCAACGCGTCCTCGAGATCCGCAGGCGGGACGGGGGTTTCGAAAGCACGCTCGCGTCCGGGGAGAAAGTAGACTCGAGCGCCGTCGTTCTCGCGCTTCCCATCCGGGCGTCCGAAACGCTCCTGAAGTCCCTCGTTCCCGGCGCGGCTTCGGAGCTTTCCCGCATCGAGACTGTTTCCACCGCCGTCGTCTTTCACGCTTTGCGCCGGGAGAACGTAGGGCATCCCCTGGACGGCTACGGCTTCGTCGTCCCCGAGTCCGAGCCCAACCGGCTGCTGGCGGCGACGTTCGTCTCCACGAAGTTCCCCGCGCGCGCGCCGGACTCCCACGTTCTGCTGCGCACGTTTCTCGGCGGGCGGCGCGACCGCGGAATCCTCGACTCGGGCGACGCCGATCTGGAAGCGCTCTCGCTCCGCGAGCTCGAGCGCGCCCTCGGTCCGCTCGGCGCGCCGGTTTTTTCCCGGGTCGTTCGATGGCCCGACCGTACTCCCCAGATCGAGCTCGGACACGCCGGCCGGATTCGCGCGTTTGAGCGGGCCCTCGAAGACGTCCCCGGTCTCTTCGTCCTCGGAAGCGGACTCCGCGGCGTCGGGATCCCCGACTCCATCGCCGCCGCCCGCGCCCTCGCGGGCCGTATCGCCGAGTCCTGAGACATGGATCTCGTTCGCCGGCGACTTCGCAACCACCGACTCGATCGCTCCGAGTTTCGAAGTCCGGCCGAGGTCGTTCGATGGTCGGGCGCGGTGCAGGCTCAGGACTATTCGGGAGCCAAGTGGGCGATCGGCCTGCGGGCGAAGGGTCTGACCGACGCCGACGTCGATCGCGCCTTCGACGAGGGACAGTTACTCCGTACGCACCTTCTGCGGCCGACCTGGCACTTCGTCACTTCGGCCGATATCCGGTGGATGCTCGCTCTCACCGCCCCTCGGGTCCACGCCGCGAACGCATACGCCTATCGACTGTGCGAGCTGGACGCTTCCGTCTTTCGACGTAGTCGAAAGGTGCTCGAGCGCGCGCTCCGGGGCCGGGGGGCGCGCACCCGTTCGGAGCTCGCGTCCATGCTCCGGCGCGAAGGCATCGCCGCCGAGGGCCTACGGCTCGCCGCGTTGATGATCGACGCGGAGCTCGAGGGCATCGTGGTGAGCGGTCCTCGCCGCGGCAAAGAGTTCACCTACGCCCTGCTCGACGAGCGGGCGCCTTCCGCCCGGACGCTTCCTCGCGACGAGGCCCTCGCCGAGCTCGCGAAGCGCTACTTCACGAGCCACGGACCGGCGACGCTCCGGGATTACGCTTGGTGGTCGGGACTCACCGTGCGGGACGCGAAGGCGGGGATCGAGGCGGTCGCGCCTGCCCTCGACGAGGAGGTGATCGGCGGCCGGACGTGCTGGTCCCTCGCCACGAAGGTCCCGTCACCCAGGGCCTCAGCGACCGCGCACCTGCTTCCCAACTATGACGAGTACCTGGTTGCCTACAAGGATCGCGCCCCCGTGGTCGGCTCCTCGGGCGGAGATGTCTTCGTCCATCACTTCGTCATCGACGGCCGGCTCGCCGGGAGATGGAAGCGAACGCTGAAGAAGGACGCGGTTCTGCTGGAGTCAGTTCCGTACCGGCGCCTGAGCCGCGGAGACGCCCGCGCTCTCGCGTCCGCGGCCGAGCGCTACGGGAAGTTTCTGCAGCTTCCCGTCCGGATGCTCCGCGCCGGCGGGCGGCCAAACATACAACCGAATGGTTGACTATCTGGGTCGTTGCCGCTATCCTCAACCACATGGTTGAGGATCCTCCCGATGCGTTGAGCGCGGTTTTCCGGGCGCTCGGAGATCCCACCCGCCGCGCGATGCTCCGCCGCCTCGCGAGGGGCGAAAGGAGCGTAGGAGAGCTGGCGAAGCCGTTCCGCATGTCCCTCGCCGCCGCCTCGAAGCACGTCAAGGTCCTGGAGCGCGCCGGCCTGGTGCGCCGGACGGTGCGCGGCCGTAAGCATCACTGCCGACTCGAAGCCGCGAGGCTCGCGAAGGCGCAGAAGTGGATCGCTTTCTATCAACGCTTCTGGAACGAGCGGCTCGATGCGCTCGATTCGTTGCTGGTTCCTGGAGGGAATGATGAAGATAACGATGACTAGCGTGCTCGTGGACGACCAGGCGAAGGCCCTCGAGTTCTACGCGGGGGTTCTGGGCTTTCTGAAAAAGGTGGACATGGAGCTGCCGGGAGGCGCCGGGCGATGGCTGACCCTGGTCTCTCCTGAGGCTCCCGACGGCGTTCAGCTGCTTCTCGAGCCCGACCAGCACCCCGCAGCCAGGCCGTTCAAGAGCGCCATGGTCGCGGACGGCATCCCGGCGACCTCCTTCGAGGTCGACGATATTCAGAAAGAGTACGAGCGGCTGTGCGGACGGGGGGTGGTTTTCCGGACGAAGCCGACGAACGCGGGGCCGGTAACGGTCGCGGTTTTCGACGATACCTGCGGCAACCTCATCCAGATCCATCAGGTCGCGGCGCGATCATGACCGCCGCGGCTTCCGTCACCATCGTGCGCACGTTCGCCTCCCCCGTCGGTGAGGTCTTCGCCGCCTGGACGGACGCGGCGCTGCTCCGGCGCTGGCTCGCCCCGTCCCCATGCGAGGTCCTGGAAGCGAGTGCGGATCCGCGGCCGGGCGGTCGCTACCGCATCGTGGTGGTCGACGCCGAGGGCGACCGGCATCTCACTCACGGCGAGTATCGCGAGATCGTCCCGGGAAAGCGGCTGGTGAAGACCTGGGTCTACGAGGGAAAGTACTCCGCTGCGGGCCCTTACTCGACGCTTCTCACAGTGGATTTCCGCGAGACGGGGCCGCGGTCGACCGAGCTCACTCTCCGGCAGGACCAGCTGCTGACCCCCGAGGACCGCGAGCGCAATAAGGAAGGCTGGGGTCTCTGCCTCGACAAGCTGGACGCCCTGATTCGGGAAAAATAAAGACGCGGAATCTGTCGATCCTCATCGGTGCCGTTCGACGTGACGTTTAGAAGAAGACGTCAACGATGCGAGTCATGGTCATCATCAAGGCCACCGAGGAATCGGAGGCGAGGGTTCTCCCGGACGAGAAGCTCCTAACCGAGATGGGTAAGTTCAACGAAGAGCTGGCGAAGGCCGGCATGCTGCTCGCGGGCGAGGGGCTCCACCCGAGCTCGAAGGGCGCGCGC
>DAISKN010000621.1:3988-4376 GCA_036820975.1 Acidobacteriota bacterium
GCCCGGCGCCGGCGACATCCGCACCGGCACGTTCGCGCGCGTCCGGTTCTCGGGAGCGAAACGGACCGTGGTTGACGGGCCGTTCACCGAGGCGAAGGAGCTCATCGCCGGCTTCTGGATCTGGCAGGTGAAGTCGATGGAAGAGGCGATCGAGTGGGTGAAGCGTTGCCCCAACCCTCAGAGAACGGAAACGGAGGTCGAGATCCGCCCGGTGTTCGAGCTCGATGACTTCGGTCCCGCGGTCACTCCCGAGCTGCGCGAACAGGAGGAGCGCCTGCGCGCGCAATCGGCCGCGAAGAAGTAGAGGGAGAGTCGCACCGGAAGCTCGGAATTCGTTCCGAGAGGCGGCGGAGCCCAAACGACGCCTGCGGGAAGGATGCGGTCGATT
>DAISKN010000622.1:0-4376 GCA_036820975.1 Acidobacteriota bacterium
GCGAGAAGGTTACGCCGCCGAGGGTGCGACTCTCCCCGGATCGTCTCAGGCCCGTCAAGGACTCTGGATCGAAGCCCATCGTCAGAACACTCGCCCAGCCCTGGAGGCCGAGCGCGGTTCGAAGGTCGCTCTCGTCGTAAACCACGACGGCGCGCGAGGCATGGTTGATGAGCGATCCGAACACGCGGCGGGGATCGCGGACGTTGCGCTCGAAGAGCCACTCGCTGCCGTCGCTCGATGCTATGTGAACGCGTTCGGCGGATCGGGTGATGGTCTGGCGCGCGCTTTGGGCGCGGCCGACGAGGGGCTCTCGGCGAACCAGCACCTCGAGCGTGACCGGAGTTACCCGCTCGGCTCCCGGTGGGAGCTCCTGAGGTCCCTCGGGCGGCGCATCCGGCTCGCGCCGCGTCGGCAGTACGAGCGCCAACGTTTCGTCGTGGTCCGTGACGGGTTGCTGCGGGAGCGACGCGGTGGCCCATCCAGGCCCGAAGAACTGTAACCAGGCGACCAGCGCCCACCACAGCCGTGGCGATTGCCATCGGGGAGGATGCATCCCGAGGCAGAGCCCCGGGAGCCCGCCAGCTCCGATCGCGGGCCGGCGAGCTCCCCGGGGACGAACCGACGCAGGCGCCGTTCGGTGACTCTTTATCGTCATTCTCTCTCGCCGTCGTCGTCCTGCTTCACCCGAGCGGCCTCACAGTCCGAGGGCGTTCTTCATCACGTGAAAGATATGGGTGTTCTTCACCGTGCCGCGGACGAGATCAGCGCCTGGTCCGATGGCGTAGACCGCGACGTCCTCTCCCGCGTGCGTCTCCGAGCCCAGAGGAACGGCGGATTCCTGAAAGTACGCGGGATCCCACGGACCGCTCGGAACCGCACCCAACCTGCCGAGAAACGGATCCGACCGGGGATCGACTCGGGCGGCGCCCCGGTACCCGGGTCCGTTCAGGTATCCGAGGACCGTGTAGGGGACGCCATCCCGATCGACGGATTCCGAGACGTGCCCGGTGGACTGATCCAGATCGTAGACGACGTCGAGTATCCCGCGACCATGGGTTCCCGCACTCGCGTACCCCGGCTCGAAAGAGTTGACCGCATAGGGCAACTCCTGCAGAGGTCGCAGGGGATAGCCGGCTATGTTGAATACGTGGCTGTGATCGGCGGAGACGATGATGAGCGTTTCCCGCAAGTCCACGATCTGCGCGGCGAGGCCGATCGCCTCGTCGAGCTCTTCGGTGTCCGTGAGAGCCCGATACGAATTCCCTTCGTGATGCGCATGATCGATGCGGCCGCTCTCGACGTGGAGGAAGTAGCCACCCGATCGGTTTCGACCCGACTGGGCCAGCAGCTGGATCGCCTTGACCGTCATCTGGCCGAGGCTCGGCTCACCGCCCAGGTCCGTCGGCCGATCGTACTCGTACTCCATGTGGCCCCGCTCGAACAGTCCCAGGACGGGAAGGTCGGCGGGCGTCAGCCCGCTGAATCCGGCCGCGTTCCAGGCGTAGCTGTAGCCGGCGGCTTGAAACTCCGCGCGGAGATCGCGCCCGTCGGTTCGAGAGCCCGCTCCCCCCTCCTCGTCCGGCACTCCGGCCGGCACGAAGAACCGGCGGCCGCCGCCCATGAGAACGTCGACCCCTGCGCCGAGCCGCTGGTTGTACGAGGCGTCCGTCGGCAGCGCCTGGAGCGCGATGCCGTTCTCGTCGTTGCGCTGGTTGATGTGCGCGTAAGTGGCCGCGGGAGTCGCGTGCGTAATCTGGGCGGTGGAGACGACGCCGACTCGCATCCCCCTCGCCTTGGCGAGCTCCAGGAGCGTCCAGGAAGCCTGTCCGTCGCCGTCACCGTTGAAGTCGCTCGGCTCGGTGGATTCATCGAACCCGATGACGCTCTGGTTGGTGTTCACTCCCGTCATCATCGCGGACATGGTCGGCGCGCTGTCGGGGGTAATCGAATCCGACGAATACGTCTTCGAAAGCGCGGTGTAGGGAAACTGGTCCACGACGAGTTGACCATCGAGACCGACCGAAAAGACGCGGGCGGCGGTGACGGTGGAGACGCCCATTCCGTCGCCGACGAAAAAGATCACGTTGCGTGCCTTTCGACGGAGTCGATTCCCGTTGTCCTGAGCGTTCGCCGCGACCGCCGCGGCGAGTGACGCGATGGCCAGCGCCGTGACTTTCCAGTGTCGTACCTTCATCGGTTCTCCTTACGAGTCGTTGGATGGAGCTTTGCGTTCATTCAGAGCCGCAGGAGCATCCCGCGTCGCTCGCCCGTGGTTATAAAAGGGTCAGATGAACAGCGAGTTGAGCAGCCGCTAAATTTGGATGAACGGGGCGTGCCTCGCCGCGTCCTCTCCAGAGCGCGAACGAAATGCGCCGTCCGGTCGGGTTTCGCAGAACGTCGGGGAGACGTCCGTGCGATGCGCCCTCGACGCGAGCGGAGAGCACCTCCCTTTTCGGGCGCGGCCGGGTCGACTGGGTTCCTGGAAGTCGCCGGCTCGAAGCGGAGTACGCGATCTTACTGACCGCGGTGTCTGCGTCTCCGCTTGGGGGCCGCCGCCTTCGGCCGCGGCTTCACCCCGCGCGAGCGCGGAGGCTCGAGCCCCTCGATCGAAAGCTCGATGCGGCGCTGCACGAGGTCCACCTTCGCCACCAGGACCGTGACTCGATCGGCGAGGCGGAAGACACGGCCCGTGGACTCCCCTCTCAAGGTGTGGGCTTCCTGGCTGTAGTGATAGTAGTCGTCGACGAGGGTGCTGATGTGCACCAGCCCCTCGATGAAATACTCGACGAGCTCCACGTAGAGCCCGAAGCTCGTGACTCCGCTCACCACGCCCTCGTAAACCTCGCCCACCTTGTCCGACATGAAACGGACTTTCTTCCAGTCGACGAGCTCGCGCTCCGCCTCGTCCGCGCGCCGCTCGGTGTAGGAGCTGCGCTCCGCGACTTCCTTCAGCCTCCGCTCGCGATCCTCGGCGGCCTCCGTCGCGGGAGCGTCGTTCTCACGGAGCTCCCGGAGCAGACGATGCACGATGAGATCGGGATAGCGCCGTATGGGAGAGGTGAAATGGGTATAGAAGGGCGCCGCCAGCGCGTAGTGGCCGCCGTTCTCTTCGGAATATACCGCCTGCTTCATCGTCCGCAGCATCACGTAGGAGACGAGCCGCTCCTCGGGCTTTCCTTCGACGCGCGCGAGGAGCTTTTGAAAGGATCGCGGTTGCAGTCGCTCGGAAGGAGAGCGCAGCCGATGCCCGAGGCCTATGAGGAACTCCTCGAACACCTCGACACGGTTTTCGTCCGGCGGCTCGTGGATCCGGTAGATCGAGGGAGTGTCGCGCTCCGCGAAGTGGATCGCGACGCTCTCGTTCGCGAGGAGCATGAACTCCTCGATGATGCGGTGGGCGACGTTGCGCTCGGCGGCGCGGACGTCGACGACTCGCCCTTTGTCGTCGAGAGTCACTTCCGCCTCGGGCCGATCGAAGTCGATCGAGCCTCGCGCCTGACGTCGGGCGCGCAGGATCTTGAACAAGGCTTCCATTCGCTCGAAGGCGGGAACGAGCTCCTTGTACTCGCGGGTGACCGCGGGCTCCCGATCGACGAGGATCTGCTTCACCTTGGTATAGGTCATCCGGGCGCGGCTTCGAATCACTCCGTCGGCGAACCGGCTCGAAACGACCCTCCCCGCGGGGCTCACCTCGACGAAGACGCTCTGGACCAGGCGGTCGACACCGGGGTTCAGACTGCAGATCCCGTTCGAGAGACGTTCGGGGAGCATGGGAATGGCACGCTCGGGAAAGTAGACCGACGTGCCCCGATGGAAGGCTTCCTGGTCGAGACGCGAGCCCTCGCGCACGTAGTGGGAGACGTCCGCGATGTGGACCCCGAGAAGGAAGTTCCCGTTGTCGAGAATCTCGACCTCGACAGCGTCGTCGAAGTCCCGCGCGGTCTCCCCGTCGATGGTGACGATCGGCCGGTTCCGGAAATCCTCGCGGGCGCCGAGGGCGCGCGTGCTCACTTCGGAGGGAATGGCCTCGGCCTCGGCGAGGACGTCCCCGGGGAACTCGTCGGGAAGGCCGTGCTTGGCGACCACCACCAGGAGATCGACTCCGGGCTCGTCGACGTTTCCCACGACCTCGACGATCCGTCCGAGAGGCGCGCGATAGGGGGCGGGATAGCGCGTGAGCTCGACCACCACCATGTCCTTCGCCCGCGCTCCGCCGAGGTCCTTGTCCGGAAGGAAGACCTCGTACGGAAACCGCGGGTCGAACGGCACGACGCGCGTCCCGCCGGCATCCGTCTCGAGCCTTCCCACGATCTGAGTCGTGACGCGCTCGACGACCTTGACGATGGCGGTGGCGTCGCCGGCGGGAATCGGTCCGC
>DAISKN010000623.1:0-4371 GCA_036820975.1 Acidobacteriota bacterium
GCGGGAAGGATCGAACCACGCTCGATGACGTCGAGCGGGATCTCTGGAAGTTCTTCTCCGGACGCGCGCCGGCGGGCCAGGCCGCGATCGCTCTCTACAAGCTCGATCGTCTCCTCGCCGGGCTCCAGGGAAAGAAGCTCCGGAGCGCCAGGGTGCTGGTCTCGGTCGAGAAGCCCGACGCGGGCCTGGAGGCGCGGATTCGAGAGCGGGCGGAGTCCCTCGGGGCCGCGCTACTCGACGTCGTGGTCGACGACCGCGACGTCGAGCGGGCGTCGACGATTTTCGAGGACGAGATCGAGATTCCCTCCGAAGTCGACGACCTCTGGCGGCTCTTCCGCTCGCGGATTCTTCCGCGCGCCGGAGGCCGGGAGCCCGTCGCGATCGAGGTCCGCCTCTCGGAGGCGAAAGAAGTTCGCCGGAGCATCGAAGATCGGATCCGCGAGGAGCTCGCGCGGAAGGGGGTCCGGAGCCCCGAGGTGCGGGTGCTCTCGGCGTACAAGCAAGGGTACAGCTGGCTCGACGAAGTCGTCCGGCCCGCTCTCGAGCGGCGGTCGGTCGACGAGATCGTGATTCGGTTCGCGCGCTACTCGCCTCCCTCGGAGTGGCCCCACCAGGCGATGGGAACGGAAGTGCGGTGGCTTCACGAGGCGTTCCCCATCGACGAGATCCTGTCGCGGGACCTCGGGATCCCGCGGGAGCGAATCCGGTTCGAGATGGCTCCTCCCGACGCTCCCGCCTACGAGGCGATCGCGAAATCGGGGAGAGTCGAGGTTCTGCGGCAGTCGTTCTCTCCCCGGATGATCCTGCGTCCCTACATCGACCGATTTCGCGACTACGAGATGGTGAACGTGACCACCGGCTGGGTGCGGGCGGTGAAGGGCGACGAGGTCCTGCTCGATCAGCGCATCGCGACCGACGCCGAGAGATTCTGGGATCGTTTCCAGGGGGAGACTCTCGCCCGGATCTACGACTACGTGATGGCGCTTCACGAGGGAGAGCCCCGGGGCGCCGGCAAGGACGCGCCTTTCTTCGGCGAGCTCGAAGTCGAGGTCGAGCTCTCCGAGCCGCATGAGATTCTCGGCATCGAGCGGGAGATCCTGTCTCCGATGGACGCCCTTCACGAGGACGTATATTTCACGACGCTCATGTTCTTCCGGCTCCTCGGTCGAAACGCGCGCGGGGAGGAGCTCACCTACCCGGGACGGGTTCTACCGGTGATGCTCCCGAAGAGCGACGGCAAACCGGGAAGGGCCCGGATCCGCTTCACCGGTTTCGCCACCAGCCGACCCGCGGTGGTCGTCGAGTACGAGGAAGCGAGCGGGGAGCGGGAAAGGCTCCGGCTCGACGTTCCCAGGATCGAGATGGACCGGCCGAGAGCGATGGCGGCCGTGGTGCGTGCCGGAAAGCCGGGGCTCGAGAGGCTGGAGGTGCACGTCAAAGTGGATACCGACCGCGACGAGCGCGAGGATCTCGTCCGGCGCGAGCGGGAGGAGGACGTCGACGACTCGATCCTCTCCGCGGAACAGGCGGTGGCGACGATCGAGATTCTGAACGGCCTCCGCGCCCGGGGTCTCTACCGAGAGGCTCTCGCTTACCATGGGCTTTCGGATCTGGCCGTCGTCGCGTCCTGGGAGCACCGTCCCGCCCCGGGGGACATGCGTTCCGCGACCCTCCGGCCGGAGGGAACGCCTCCGCCCTTCCCCGACGCGAGCCGTTACCTGGCCAACGCGGGCGAGCTAGTTCAATGGGATCGGCCCATACCTCCTCCCGAGGCCTACGGGGTCCTTGCGCGGATGGCACGGTTTCCGGAAGCGACCGTGTACAAAGCGGGCGAAAGCTACCTCGGGAAGGACGTCTGGGCGATGGACCTGATGTCTCCGATCGAAGCCTCCCACTTCTCCCACCACAAGGCCACGACGCTGAAGCCGACGATCGTCTACTCCGCTCGCCAGCACGCGAACGAGGTCTCCTCGACTTCCCACGTGCTCAAGCTCGCCGAGCTCCTGCTGACCGATCCCGAGGAGAGGAAGAAGCTCGACAAGGTAAACGTCATCCTCCATCCCGTGACCAACCCCGACGGCGCTCAGCTCGCGTACGACCTGTACGAGCGCACGCCGGAGTTCATCCTGCACGCCGGCTACCTCGCGTCTCTCGGCATGGACGTGACCTCGGACGAAGACAAACCCCTCCCTTTGTACCCCGAGGCCGCCGTGCGGCCGAAGCTCTGGAGCACCTGGCTTCCCGACGTATTCCTCAACCCCCACGGCTACCCCTCGCACCAGCTCGTCCAGCTCTTCTCGGAGTACACCGGCCTCGTGCGGCGCGGCCGCGTGACCGAACGCAACTGGAGCATGAACAAGGGCTGGTTCATGCCCGGCTTCGACTATCTCGACGACCCGCGGTTCCCGCGCCACAAGGAAGCTGCGTTCCGGATTCGCGACTACATCACCGAGGCGATCTCCTCGGACCCCGAGATCGACGCCATGAACCAGAGGAACTACGATCGCTATGACCGCTACGGCGGCCAGTTCGACCAGGAGGACTTCAAGCTTCCCATGGTGGGAGGCGTTCTCATCCACACCGCCCTCAAGGGCTCGAGGGCGCCTTTGCCCGGATCGAGCCGGGACTTCAACCCGAGGGTCACGATATGGAGCGGGACCACAGAAGCACCCGACGAGACCGCCGAAGGGGACTGGCTGAAGCTCGTGTCCCGAGCCGGCCTGAAGTGGGACCAGGCGATCCTCCAGTACCTTCTCGACGGGAAGCACGCGGTCGAGAGGAAGGGGGCGGGTTTCTTCGGCGGGGTGAGCCTGAGCCTCGATCGTCCGCGGCCGCCGAAGTCTGAGGAGAACTGAGCGGAAGAAGGGCCTCGGCGCCCTCCTCTATCCGCTGTGGGCGCCTTCTCTACGACTGGCGGGAGACGCCGTCGCGGGGTTCTATCCGGGGGAGCATCCGGTGTTCCGTTTCCGGATGCTCCAACCCCGGGAGATCGAAGAAGAGAGCTCTACGGCCGGCGCTTGCGCGAGCGGGCGGCGAGGAGCGCGGTTCCGATGCCGACGAGAAGAAGAGTCCCAGGCTCGGGAGTGTCTTCCTCGGGCACCGTGAAACTGACGGTCTTGAACTTGAACTTGTCGTTGGTCTCGCCGGGCTCGACGCCGAATACCAGCCAGCTCACGGGCGATTCGAGGCTGAGGAGTGAGACGGGCCGCCAGCTGTTGCCCGCACTCGCCGTACCCACGAACTCATCGGTGTTCCTGCCAAAGGCGTCGAGCATCGCGAACGAGGTCGCGCCCATGCTGATGGAGCCCGAGCCTCCCCAGAACGACGCGTCGTAGTCCTGGGCCCAGGCCGTAATCACGGCCTGCGTCACGAGCACCGGGGTGCTGAACGTAATGAGGAGTACTTCATCTCGTCCGTCATTGTCCACGGTGTGTGGGCCGCCGGGGCAATTGAGGCCCTCACTCGAGCTACAGGTGCCGATGCCCGTGGGCCAAAGCTTGACCTGCGAGGCAGTGAAGTTCGCCGTTGTCGCCGACCATCCCGTGAGCCTGGCGGTCACTGTGCCGTCCGACTTCTCAATATAATTGCCGTATCCGGACCCTGAGAGCGGACCGGTCGTAAAATCGATCGTCGATGCCTGGATCGCGGGCGCAATCATGAGCGCCACCGCAATCGCCGCGAATGAAAATCTTCTCATTAGTCCCCCAACCGGACCCGAGCCTAAGCGATTTTCGTGCCAAGGATCACAGCGGCCCAGGGCAGCATAAATCATTACCGCACATACGCTTGGAAGGAGGTACCGACCGCCCCCCGGAAGAACCGTTGTAGCGGTTTCCGACAGGCGAACTGGCCTGAGCAACGACAACCCCTGTCTACAGATACTTTGGGGTCAAAGAGCGCCGTCGTCGGGGAATCTGACAACCCGAGTCAGCGTTACTCGCACCTGAGGACCACGATGGGGTCGACTCGTACCGCTCGACGGGCGGGGAGGTAGCAGGCGAGGAGGGCCACGATGGCGAGCACGGCGAAGGCACCCAGGAACAACCAGGGGTCCGTAGGCGAGACGCCGAACAACATGCTCGCGAGAAGGCGGGACAGGAGGAAGGCCACCCCCAGACCGATGGCGGTCCCGAGACCGAGGAGCAGAACGCCCTGGCTTACCGTCTCGCGAAGAACGTCCGTCCTCTTCGCGCCGAGCGCCATTCGTATGCCGATTTCGCGGACTCTGGAGCCGACGCTGTAGCTCAGAACGCCGTAGAGGCCGATCGCCGCGAGCCCAAGAGCGGAGAGGGCGAAAACGGCGAAAAGGGCCGAGGTGACTCGAGGGGTCGCGACCGTGCGGGAGATGATCTCCTCGAGGGGGCGCAGGTC